>NZ_JAUGZK010000069.1:0-201 GCF_036327005.1 Alkalimonas mucilaginosa | reverse complement strand
CCCGAACGGAGAGCTCCTGACCTACCGGACGACCAACCGGGAAGGCTACCGGCATTATCACTCCAACCCGAAAATCTGCCTGGATTGCCCGTTACGCAGCCAATGCACCAGCAGCAAGAAGGCGCTTAAAATCATCACGCGGCATGTGTGGGAGGAGGATAAGGAGCATGTGCAAGAGATACGCCTGACCAGTTGGGGTAG
>NZ_JAUGZK010000068.1:0-201 GCF_036327005.1 Alkalimonas mucilaginosa | reverse complement strand
TCCTAACGGAGAAATCCTGACCTACCGGACGACCAACCGGGAAGGCTACCGGCATTATCACTCCAACCCGAAAGTCTGCCTGGATTGCCCGTTACGCAGTCAATGCACCAGCAGCAAGAAGGCGCTAAAAATCATCACGCGGCATGTGTGGGAGGAGGATAAGGAGCATGTGCAAGAGATACGCCTGACCAGTTGGGGTAA
>NZ_JAUGZK010000067.1:0-209 GCF_036327005.1 Alkalimonas mucilaginosa | reverse complement strand
TAGCGTTACAATAATGACGTACTCTGTGATGCTCTGCCCCCGAATCCGTCTCCCTTGCATCAATACCATCATCCATTCGCCCTGTATTTTTATTGTTGGCCACTTAGAAACATTCAAAGCCAAATAGTAACAAGAGCCCCAGGTGCAGACAACTTATTTTACAGCAATGAAACAGAGAAGATGGAATGAATTCAAGCCTAATAACACCC
>NZ_JAUGZK010000066.1:0-210 GCF_036327005.1 Alkalimonas mucilaginosa | reverse complement strand
TTCAATAGAAAAGCCCTACTCGAAAGAGTGGGGCTTTTTTATTGACTGTGATTTGTGGCGGTGTATTGCTCGAGCAGGGCGACCCCATGCGACAAATTCGCTGGGAGCGAATTTGGACAGCTTCAGCTGGCCGCGAAGCGGCGAACCCCAGGGATGGGGTGAGCAAAGTAGTACACCGCCAGGCACCCAATAAAGCCAAGAGCCCACTCA
>NZ_JAUGZK010000065.1:0-216 GCF_036327005.1 Alkalimonas mucilaginosa | reverse complement strand
CCATGAGGTCGCGGGTCAAGGCTCCGCATCTTCCATAGCCAGGGCGAGAAGAGCTGCAGACAATGCAGTGATTGCCGCGGCAGAGCCAAGAGGCTTAGGCAATTACAACAGTGCAGAGCCTGGAATACCAGGGGGAGGCTGGGGCAGTGGCCCGGGCGTAGGCTCAGGCGGTGGAAGTGGAGGGGGCTCAGGTGGCGGAGATGGTTCAGGTGGTGG
>NZ_JAUGZK010000064.1:0-276 GCF_036327005.1 Alkalimonas mucilaginosa | reverse complement strand
TGGGTCTGTAGCTCAGGTGGTTAGAGCGCACCCCTGATAAGGGTGAGGTCGGTAGTTCGAGTCTACTCAGACCCACCACTTTGAGTGTTGAGTTGTGAGTGTTGAATGTTGAGTAAAAAGCAACGAAGCACTTAAAACCAAACACTCAACACTAGAACGGGGTTATAGCTCAGCTGGGAGAGCGCCTGCCTTGCACGCAGGAGGTCAGCGGTTCGATCCCGCTTAACTCCACCATTTACTTTGCTCTTAAATTCAAATGAAAGCCCTTAGTGTGAA
>NZ_JAUGZK010000063.1:0-294 GCF_036327005.1 Alkalimonas mucilaginosa | reverse complement strand
CGTTTGATGCTGTGTTTTTCGCAGGTATCGCTGTCTATGCCCCGGCCAATGGCGGTAACCGTACAGCGCTGATGCTGCAGCAAGCTTTGTGTTGCCGAAAGTAGTGATGAAAATCTGGTCTTATGCATCCGTGCAGGGGTGACAAAAGAGAGAAAATGAGCGAGCATAGTTTTTACATTCATGGCTGTTAGCGGTATGTTTTTTTTCGCGAAAGATCAGATCGTGAACGGCCATGAATGTTCCCTTCTCGCCTAACTTTTTGTTTTAACTAGCTCATTTGTGGGGATACCTTAG
>NZ_JAUGZK010000062.1:0-312 GCF_036327005.1 Alkalimonas mucilaginosa | reverse complement strand
TTTTTTCTGGGTAGCGATCCTAGTTGTACGCTCGTTTGCACCCTTGGTCGTTAAATTGCCAACTCACCACCATGGACAGGTTGAACCTGCCTAATCAGCCTCTTGAGCATGAATACGGCGTTTTTATAGCCGTAAAAATGCGATAAAAAGGCCAGCAAGGCCATTTTCTTGATGTTCTGCGCGGCTGCCGCCAGCAGACATTGCATCTGCACCTTAAACAGGCCTCGGAACCGTGCATAGCGATGGCCATGTTGTTGTTTTGCATCTGCGAAGCTACGCTCTACCGTCTCTTTTCGTCGGTGGTAAATCTTT
>NZ_JAUGZK010000061.1:0-371 GCF_036327005.1 Alkalimonas mucilaginosa | reverse complement strand
CAACGGTACGTATCGCTTTGTTTGTCGTAGATGAAGTGCTTTTTCTTAAAATCATTTTTGCTGAAGTTCGGCCTGCGGTACGCGATGACCGGTGCGATTTGCCGCTCGCGAACAAGGTGGCACACCGGTGCAGTAAAGTACCCTGCATCCAACCCAACGGCTATCGGGTCGAGTTTGAATCGCTCAAGCTGCCGGTCGAGGCGTGCGATGTAAGGCTGACTATCATGCACATTGCCTGCGGTCACGAAGGTATCGGTGATGAGGCCATGACGGCCATCGACAGTGCGATGGTCGAGGTAAAAGAAGCCTTGTGGTTTGCCTTCACGTGTCATAAAGCCACTGTCTGGGTCCGTGGTACTGACTTTCTGGTC
>NZ_JAUGZK010000060.1:0-383 GCF_036327005.1 Alkalimonas mucilaginosa | reverse complement strand
GACACGCCAACCCGCCACTACGCGCACGTAGATTGCCCGGGTCACGCTGACTACGTGAAAAACATGATCACTGGTGCTGCGCAGATGGACGGCGCGATTCTGGTAGTTGCCGCGACTGACGGTCCTATGCCACAGACGCGTGAGCACATCCTGCTGTCTCGTCAGGTAGGTGTACCTTTCATCATCGTGTTCATGAACAAGTGTGACATGGTTGATGATGAAGAGCTGTTAGAGCTGGTCGAGATGGAAGTGCGTGAGTTGCTGTCTGACTACGACTTCCCAGGCGACGATCTGCCAGTGATTCAGGGTTCAGCTCTGAAAGCGCTGGAAGGCGATGCAGAGTGGGAAAAGAAAATCCTGGAGCTGGGCGAAGCGTTAGACAC
>NZ_JAUGZK010000059.1:0-390 GCF_036327005.1 Alkalimonas mucilaginosa | reverse complement strand
GGCAGACCGACTGCTTAGCAACAACAAACTCCTGGCTGAAATGCCTTGCATCTACGCATTGATGACCAGAGCCATTCTGGCAAACAGTAAGCACCCCATCATCCTGGTGGACTGGAGCAATGCCGATACTAAGAAGCAGAACCACATTTTACGAGCCAGCCTCGCCTTGGAAGGTCGCTCACTGACCTTGCTACAAATGGTCGCACCCACCGATGATTACAACAGTCCACGGGTACACAGGCAGTTTCTGAAGCGCCTGAAACTCATGCTTCCTGACGACTGTAAGCCAGTGATTGTCACCGATGCAGGCTTTAAAGTCCCGTGGTTCAAAGAAGTACGCAAGCACGGGTGGCACTTTATCGGCCGGGTTCGCGGCAATCAGCATGTGAA
>NZ_JAUGZK010000058.1:0-406 GCF_036327005.1 Alkalimonas mucilaginosa | reverse complement strand
CTGGGTAGCCCGTAGCAATAAGCTGAACACCCGTCTTCTGGCACACTGCCGTAGCCAGAGCGCTTTGATTAGACACCTTGTCGCCGCGCATTAACCATCAGCAAGATGGTTTGCACCTGTGCTGAGCCTGAAACTAACTGGCTTTAAGCCCGACGCCTTGAATAGCGCCAGCAACAGGTTAACCGATGAATGTCTGGTGCCCCTGCTGTCAGCAAGGATGCTGAATTCAGCAGGCACTCATTGAGCATGAGATAAGAGAGCCCCGATATGTGTTTGTTGCAGGCTATCGCCTGGCAACCATGATGACAGATGAAGCAGTCTATCTTGCTGATGGACAAAGGCCTGGCCGCTAGCGCGGCCAGAAGAGCGGTTTTACCTATTGACTCCGAGTGGGCTCATATGTGTT
>NZ_JAUGZK010000057.1:0-425 GCF_036327005.1 Alkalimonas mucilaginosa | reverse complement strand
CGTCGCACGCTTGTGAGTAAGGTCACAAATAAATTGTTACCTTGTTATTTCTACTATCAGCTTGCCAAGTTGTTAAAGAGCAGTTTGAGATAAACTCAAATGGAAAATCTTAATGGTGAATGTTGAATGATGAATGTTGGATTGTATAACCAACTAATCACCTTCACACTAAGGTCTTTCATTTGAATTTAAGAGCAAATCCTTTGTTGTTTTGCTGTCATTCACCACTCAACATTCATCATTCAACATTAAGTAGTGGTGGAGCCAAGCGGGATCGAACCGCTGACCTCCTGCGTGCAAGGCAGGCGCTCTCCCAGCTGAGCTATGGCCCCAAATAATTGGTGGGTCTGAGTAGACTCGAACTACCGACCTCACCCTTATCAGGGGTGCGCTCTAACCACCTGAGCTACAGACCCATCTGTACC
>NZ_JAUGZK010000056.1:0-432 GCF_036327005.1 Alkalimonas mucilaginosa | reverse complement strand
CCAGTGTGGCTGATCATCCTCTCAAACCAGCTAGAGATCGTCGCCTTGGTGAGCCTTTACCCCACCAACTAGCTAATCTCACTTGGGTTCATCCGATGGCGTGTGGCCCGAAGGTCCCACACTTTGGTCCGTAGACATTATGCGGTATTAGCCACCGTTTCCAGTGGTTGTCCCCCGCCATCGGGCAGATCCCCAAGCATTACTCACCCGTCCGCCGCTCGTCATCACCCGAAGGCATGTTACCGCTCGACTTGCATGTGTTAGGCCTGCCGCCAGCGTTCAATCTGAGCCATGATCAAACTCTTCAATTAAAGTTTTGACTCAGTAGTACTGACTAATAAATTAACATTGGTCACTCATACTGATTATTCGTTTGCACGTATCAACACAAGTACCCACACAGATAATTGATTGCTTATTGTTAAAGAGCAG
>NZ_JAUGZK010000055.1:0-446 GCF_036327005.1 Alkalimonas mucilaginosa | reverse complement strand
TGGAGGACCGAACCCACTAATGTTGAAAAATTAGGGGATGACTTGTGGATCGGAGTGAAAGGCTAATCAAGCTCGGAGATATCTGGTTCTCCTCGAAAGCTATTTAGGTAGCGCCTCGAGCGAATACCATTGGGGGTAGAGCACTGTTTGGGCTAGGGGGTCATCCCGACTTACCAACCCCATGCAAACTCCGAATACCAATGAGTACTACTCGGGAGACACACGGCGGGTGCTAACGTCCGTCGTGGAAAGGGAAACAACCCAGACCGCCAGCTAAGGTCCCAAAGTTATGATTAAGTGGAAAACGATGTGGGAAGGCATAGACAGCTAGGAGGTTGGCTTAGAAGCAGCCACCCTTTAAAGAAAGCGTAATAGCTCACTAGTCGAGTCGGCCTGCGCGGAAGATGTAACGGGGCTAAATCATACACCGAAGCTGCGGACTTGTG
>NZ_JAUGZK010000054.1:0-485 GCF_036327005.1 Alkalimonas mucilaginosa | reverse complement strand
TGAATCGTACCGGTAAATTCGGAGGCGGATTTGTTTGAGTCATGCTGCCGTATCTTGGGTTAATTGTCGATAGTAGTTTTCCTCATATTCAGCCGGCGGGATATCGCCAATTGAGCTCAGCAATCGTCTGTTGTTAAACCAGTCAACCCAGTCCAGCGTTGCAAGCTCTACCTGCTCCAGCCCTCTCCACGGGCCGTCTTTATAAATCACCTCGGCTTTGTACAAGCCGTTAATCGTTTCAGCCAAGGCATTGTCATACGAGTCGCCAACACTGCCAACCGAAGCTGTAAAGCCTGCTTCTGATAACCGTTCAGAGTAACGTATCGAGACATACTGGCTTCCTCTGTCGCTGTGATGAATGACGCCTTTGGGTTTGCCTCTGGCCCATAAGGCTTGCTCTAGCGCGTCCAGAATCAACTGTGTCTGCATCGACTTCAACACACGCCAGCCCACGATTTTTCGGGAGAACACATCGATTACGAAGG
>NZ_JAUGZK010000053.1:0-503 GCF_036327005.1 Alkalimonas mucilaginosa | reverse complement strand
CAGACTGATGACAAAGTCCTGGACGTAGATCCAGGACTTTGATCTAATAGGGGTAGTTGATTTAGAGGCTACCTTCTATGCTCAAAACTCCCTCACCTCAACAGTACCAATTAGAAATGGTGACACTCGAAGAGCTTGTCCCCAAAGACCACCTCGTTCGTAAAGTCGATGCTGCCATTGATTTCGAATTCATTCGTGAAGAAGTCGAGCACCTGTACTGCAAAGACAACGGCCGTCCGCCGATTGACCCGGTTCGCTTATTCAAAATCATGATTCTTGGCTATCTGTTTGGTGTACCCAGTGAACGCCGCTTGATGCAGGAAATTCAGGTCAATGTTGCCTACCGCTGGTTCTTGCGCATGGGCCTGACTGAAAAGGTCCCAGACGCATCCACCCTGAGCCAAAATCGGATCCGTCGCTTTAATGGTACCGATGTGTTCCAACGCATCTTCGACCGTATTGTGGAGCAGGCCATCGAGAAACGTCTGATAGGTGGCACCACC
>NZ_JAUGZK010000052.1:0-512 GCF_036327005.1 Alkalimonas mucilaginosa | reverse complement strand
TAAGCGTACACGGTGGATGCCTTGGCAGTCAGAGGCGATGAAGGACGTACTAACTTGCGATAAGCCATGATGAGGCAGTAAGAGCCGCATGAGTCATGGATTTCCGAATGGGGAAACCCACCTGATTTATCAGGTATCGTTGCATGAATCCATAGTGCAACGAGGCGAACCCGGGGAACTGAAACATCTAAGTACCCGGAGGAAAAGAAATCAACCGAGATCCCGTTAGTAGCGGCGAGCGAACGCGGGCCAGCCCTTAAGCTTATTTGGTGTTAGTGGAATCCTTTGGAAAGAGGAGCGATACAGGGTGATAGCCCCGTACACGACGGTGCCATTTAAGTGAAAACGAGTAGGACGGGACACGTGATATCCTGTTTGAACATGGGGGGACCATCCTCCAAGGCTAAATACTCCTGACTGACCGATAGTGAACCAGTACCGTGAGGGAAAGGCGAAAAGAACCCCTGTAAGGGGAGTGAAATAGAACCTGAAACCGTGTACGTACAAGCAGT
>NZ_JAUGZK010000051.1:0-530 GCF_036327005.1 Alkalimonas mucilaginosa | reverse complement strand
TCCCCCTGCTCTGTAGTTATAAAAGCCACTGTAGTCTCACCAAAAGGGGCTGGTAGATCAGCGGTAATCTCCATCTTAAACCAAGGTACATAGTGCTCTGCATAACTACTTGGGCTGAAAAATATACACAGCAGGCATCCCAAGAAAAAAGTTAGTATCTTCATAAACAATCACCTGCAGTTGGGTTCATAGAGCAATGCATTGCTTTCATTCGATACTGTTCGACCGCACGCCTGAACTGGTAATTAGAATCGAAAGGTTCTTTACTTACTATACCAAGCTTAGCAAAGTGATTAACCTGCCATGTTGTGGCATTAATCTCACTCTGCCACCTAAATCGGTTATCTATAGCCAAACCAAGTTGCTTCCGGTAATTGATGTCATAAACATGAACGATTTCATGACCAACAATTGAAGCCAAATGACGAGCTTCTAATAAGTTATCTGGTCCAGTTAACATATCAACATTTACAAGGATTGTATCCGGATCTGTTGATGTCACTTGCATTGAACCTGAGATGCTGTTATCC
>NZ_JAUGZK010000050.1:0-552 GCF_036327005.1 Alkalimonas mucilaginosa | reverse complement strand
AGTACAGATGGGTCTGTAGCTCAGGTGGTTAGAGCGCACCCCTGATAAGGGTGAGGTCGGTAGTTCGAGTCTACTCAGACCCACCAACTTTGAGTGTTGAGTTATGAGTGTTAAGTGTTGAGTTAACACACTGACAATTCACAACTTAAAACGAAACACTCAACCTTATCAAGGGGCCATAGCTCAGCTGGGAGAGCGCCTGCCTTGCACGCAGGAGGTCAGCGGTTCGATCCCGCTTGGCTCCACCACTTTCACTTAGTTTTTAGTTGTAAGTGTTAAGTGTTGAGTGAAAAGCACCCGTAGTACAGCCGATATTTGCTCTTGAATTCAAATGAAAGCCCTTAGTGTAAGAGGGGGTAGCGAGTTTTTAACTCAACACTCACCACTAAACACTCAACACTAAGTTTTTTCATTTGAGTTTATCTCAAACTGCTCTTTAACAACTTGGCAAGCTGATAGTAGAAAACAAGGTAACAATATTTATTGTGACCTTACTCACAAGCGTGCGACTTCAAGAGGCTAAGGCCACTTGGGGTTGTATGGTTAAGTGAA
>NZ_JAUGZK010000049.1:0-614 GCF_036327005.1 Alkalimonas mucilaginosa | reverse complement strand
CGTGCGATTGATAAGCCATTCATCATGCCAATCGAAGACGTATTCTCAATTGCTGGTCGCGGAACTGTAGTAACAGGTCGTGTTGAGCAGGGCATCATCAAAGTTGGTGAGGAAGTAGAGATTGTAGGTATCCGTGATACCACCAAGACGACTTGTACCGGCGTTGAAATGTTCCGTAAGCTGCTGGACGAAGGCCGTGCAGGTGAGAACGTAGGTGCGCTGTTGCGTGGTACCAAGCGTGAAGACGTAGAGCGTGGTCAGGTTCTGGCGAAGCCAGGTTCTATCAAGCCACACACCAAGTTCGAAGGTGAAGTGTACGTATTGTCAAAAGACGAAGGTGGCCGTCACACGCCATTCTTCAAAGGCTACCGTCCACAGTTCTATTTCCGTACTACTGACGTAACTGGTGCGGTAGAGCTGCCAGAAGGCGTAGAGATGGTAATGCCAGGCGACAACCTGAAGTTCGTGGTAGAGCTGATTGCTCCAATCGCAATGGACGAAGGTCTGCGTTTTGCAATCCGTGAAGGCGGCCGTACTGTAGGTGCGGGCGTGGTATCAAAAATCATCGCTTAATTGCCGGTGATGTAAGAAGAAGGCTCCGTAAGGGGCCTTTT
>NZ_JAUGZK010000048.1:0-621 GCF_036327005.1 Alkalimonas mucilaginosa | reverse complement strand
ATAATGCTGGAAGCCTTTGATAAAGATGTAGCCTGGGGCGGTACTCAATTGATGCCGTTTTGGAGCAGTAGCTTGTGGCGCAACAGTGATAGAACATACTGGACGGTATTTTTTGATACCGGGTTTATTGCAGATAGCAGAAATAAAGATAGAAGCGCCATTCGCCTGGTGCGCGAAGTAAACCAATAAATTGTACCATTTATGGGCAAAGAGCGAGAAAGGGGCCGATTGGCTCCTTTGCTGTTTTGGTGAATGTCACACAGTGGGAAGTGTAGACGGTCATTTGGTGGAGTACAGCGCAGCCAGGTAGCGGCGATAACGCAGGAATTGGCGGGCCAGGAAAGTGGCGATATGCTGGCTTTGGCGCAAAGCTACGCCAGCCGGGTACGTAATGCGGCCGGCCGTGATATGGGACTGGGTGCTTACTACGCCGGTGGCGGTAGCTACGGCGGTGGCTCTGGTAGCGGCGGTACTGGAAGTGGCAGAGGCTCCGGTGGTGGTTCGGGTGGCGGAATAGGTTGCGATATCTTCGGTGGCCCGCATTGTGATGGTGGTGGCGGAGGAGGCGGAGGCGGCATGTGCCCAATCAGCCCGGCCAGAGCCGCCCAAAAAGTTTCGGGT
>NZ_JAUGZK010000047.1:0-641 GCF_036327005.1 Alkalimonas mucilaginosa | reverse complement strand
GTTGCCAGAGCACGATGAATTTATCAGTGTGCAGGAGCTGTACAAAAAAGCCCGCTGCAATCCGAATCACTTGGGGTGCATTGAGCTCACCAAAGCCAACTGCTATCAAGCTCAGGCGGTACTGGTTGGCACCGGCTGGAAACTCAGAAAACGGGACAAAAAGCGCAAATACAAAGAGCCCTGGCTGCTGGTGTCGTCCCTGCCAAAGTGCCTAAACTATGCCAATAAAATCGCAACTTGCTACGGCAAACGCATGCAAATCGAAGCCAGCTTCCGGGACCAGAAAAGCAGTATTTATGGGCTGGGCAGCAATGCGCATGGCACCACGGAGCCAACGCGTTTGGCGCTCCTGATTTTACTGGCCGCTCTGGCGAACTGGCTGCATTACATGCTGGGAGTTGCTACAGAGATGGCGGGCCTACACCGGCAGTTTCAGGCCAATACGATGCGAAACAGGCGGGTGCTATCCTTCAGCTACCTGGGCATGCGGCAATGCAAGTTCGAGCGGCTCAGGCTAAGTGCTGCACAGATAGCCGCCGCCATAGAGCAAATCATGCTCTGGGTTGCCGAGCTGGATTGGGCTGTGATCAAATTGGAAAAGAGCTGATACTATGAGCTTTAAATTTGTGGGGATCCCTCAG
>NZ_JAUGZK010000046.1:0-789 GCF_036327005.1 Alkalimonas mucilaginosa | reverse complement strand
ATCAGGTGGTTCCACAGCGCTATTGCCACCAGGCGTAACTGGTTGTCTGTCTTTAACTAGCAAGCTGATTTCGATAGCGTGCATACAAGCCACTTGGGCGTTGTATGGTTAAGCCTCTCGGGCAATTAGTACAGGTTAGCTTAACGTGTCGCCACGCTTCCACACCCTGCCTATCAACGTTGTGGTCTCCAACGACCCTTTAGCAGACTTAAAGTCTGAGGGATAACTCATCTTGTGGCCGGCTTCCCGCTTAGATGCTTTCAGCGGTTATCCGTTCCGAACATAGCTACCGGGCAGTGCCATTGGCATGACAACCCGAACACCAGCGGTTCGTTCACTCCGGTCCTCTCGTACTAGGAGCAACTCCACTCAATTATCCAACGCCCACGGCAGATAGGGACCGAACTGTCTCACGACGTTCTAAACCCAGCTCGCGTACCACTTTAAATGGCGAACAGCCATACCCTTGGGACCGACTTCAGCCCCAGGATGTGATGAGCCGACATCGAGGTGCCAAACACCGCCGTCGATATGAACTCTTGGGCGGTATCAGCCTGTTATCCCCGGAGTACCTTTTATCCGTTGAGCGATGGCCCTTCCATACAGAACCACCGGATCACTATGACCTACTTTCGTACCTGCTCGACGTGTCTGTCTCGCAGTTAAGCTGGCTTCTACCATTACACTAACCGTACGATGTCCGACCGTACTTAGCCAACCTTCGTGCTCCTCCGTTACTCTTTAGGAGGAGACCGCCCCAGTCAAACTACCCACCAGACACTGTCCGAA
>NZ_JAUGZK010000045.1:0-821 GCF_036327005.1 Alkalimonas mucilaginosa | reverse complement strand
CGACGTAAACGAAGCCTGACCACGTAGCAACATACGTGATATCTGCAACCCACAATTGGTTTGGCCGGCTGGCACTGAACTCCCGTTTCACCAGATCCAATGGCTTAGCTGCGCTATCGTCAGGGATCGTTGTGATACAACGGCGGCCACGCCGCACGCCCTGGATCCCAAGCGTACTCATCAGTCTGGCAACCGTGCAGCGAGCCACCGTGAAGTCTTCACGCTTCAGTTGTTTCCAGACTTTCCTGATGCCATAGCATTGCCGGTTATCCTGCCATACACGCAGGATCTGAGGCTTCAGAGCCTCATCCTGATGGTAACGCTGACAGCGTCGCTCAGGCTGCGCTTCTAGTGACTTGCACCGGTAATACGTTGATGGCGCGATCTGCAGCACACGGCAAATCGGCTCGACACCATGCAACACTCGGTGCGCATCGATAAACTGGACTACTTCTTCGGTTTGCGGTCGAGCTCCGCCTGGGCAAAAAATGCAGCTGCCTTCTTCAGGATCTCATTTGCTTGCTTGAGCTCTTTGTTTTCACGTTCGAGCTGCTTAATTTTGGCTGCTGCATCCGAAGTAACACCAGGCCTTTTGCCTGCGTCTACTTCGATTCGATTAACCCAAGCCCGTAATGTCTCAGGTGTACAGCCAATTTTTGATGAAATAGACACCAGCGCCGCCCACCGGGATGGGTGCTCATGCTCTGAGGTCAAAACCATGCGAACTGCACGTTCGCGGACTTCTGCGGAATAACTTGTTCTTTTGTTCATGGACTAATTCTCTCAAGAAAATTAGCCTCCGACAAACCCGGTGTGATTCA
>NZ_JAUGZK010000044.1:0-858 GCF_036327005.1 Alkalimonas mucilaginosa | reverse complement strand
AGATAACAGCATCTCAGGTTCAATGCAAGTGACATCAACAGATCCGGATACAATCCTTGTAAATGTTGATATGTTAACTGGGCCAGATAACTTATTAGAAGCACGTCATTTGGCCTCAATTGTTGGTCATGAAATCGTTCATGTTTATGACATCAATTACCGGAAGCAACTTGGTTTGGCTATAGATAACCGATTTAGGTGGCAGAGTGAGATTAATCTGAGGGATCCCCACGAATTTAAAGCCCATAGTATCAGCTCTTTTCCAATTTGATCACAGCCCAATCCAACTCGCCAACCCAGAGCATGATTTGCTCTATGGCGGCGGCTATCTGTGCAGCACTTAGCCGGAGCCGCTCGAACTTGCATTGCCGCATGCCCAGATAATTGAAGGATAGCACCCTCCTGTCTCGCACCGTATTGGCCTGAAACTGCCGGTGTAGGCCCGCCATCTCTGTAGCAACTCCCGGCATGTAATGCAGCCAGTTCGCCAGAGCGGCCAGTAAAATAAGGAGCGCCAAACGCGTTGGCTCCGTGGTGCCATGCGCATTGCTGCCCAGCCCATAAATACTGCTTTTCTGGTCCCGGAAGCTGGCTTCGATTTGCATGCGCTTGCCGTAACAGGTTGCGACTTTATCGGCATAGTTCATGCACTTTGGCAGGGATGACACCAGCAGCCAGGGTTCTTTGTATTTGCGCTTTTTGTCCCGTTTTCTGAGTTTCCAGCCGGTGCCAACCAGTACCGCCTGAGCTTGATAGCACTTGGCTTTGGTGAGCTCAATGCACCCCAGGTGATTCGGATTGCAGCGGGCTTTTTTGTACAGCTCCTGCACACTGATAAATTCATCGTGCTCTGGCAAT
>NZ_JAUGZK010000043.1:0-967 GCF_036327005.1 Alkalimonas mucilaginosa | reverse complement strand
GAACTGGCGTCCCCGCTTCAAAGCCTCCCACCTATCCTACACATGTAGGGTCAATGTTCAGTGCCAAGCTATAGTAAAGGTTCACGGGGTCTTTCCGTCTAGCCGCGGGTATACGGCATCTTCACCGCAATTTCAATTTCACTGAGTCTCTGCTGGAGACAGCCTGGCCATCATTACGCCATTCGTGCAGGTCGGAACTTACCCGACAAGGAATTTCGCTACCTTAGGACCGTTATAGTTACGGCCGCCGTTTACCGGGGCTTCGATCAAGAGCTTCGCTTGCGCTAACCCCATCAATTAACCTTCCGGCACCGGGCAGGCGTCACACCCTATACGTCCACTTTCGTGTTTGCAGAGTGCTGTGTTTTTAATAAACAGTTGCAGCCAGCTGGTCACTGCGACTCTCGTGTGCTTACGGAGCAAGTCCTTCACACGCAAGAGCGTACCTTCTCCCGAAGTTACGGTACTATTTTGCCTAGTTCCTTCAGCAGAGTTCTCTCAAGCGCCTTGGTATGCTCTACCTGACCACCTGTGTCGGTTTCGGGTACGGTCGTCAATACCTGAAGCTTAGAGGCTTTTCCTGGAAGCAGGGCATCAACAGCTTCGACTCCGTAGAGTCTCGTCTCGTGTCTCAGCATTAAGAAACCGGATTTTCCTAGTCTCTCTGCCTACGCACTTTCACGCGGACTACCAACGCCGCGCCTGCCTAGCCTTCTCCGTCCCCCCATCGCAGTATTGCCGGTACGGAAATATTAATCCGTTTCCCATCGACTACGCTCTTCAGCCTCGCCTTAGGGGCCGACTTACCCTACCCTGATTAGCATGGGATAGGAACCCTTGGTCTTTCGGCGGGGAAGTTTTTCACTCCCCTTGTCGTTACTCATGTCAGCATTCGCACTTCTGATACCTCCAGCCATCCTCCCGGACAACCTTCAACGGCTTACAGAACGCTCCTCTACCACTTGTG
>NZ_JAUGZK010000042.1:0-1018 GCF_036327005.1 Alkalimonas mucilaginosa | reverse complement strand
CCAGGGCTTCACCTTCGCACCGGCCTTCGCGCCATTCCCTTCCTACTGCACATCGTTGCCACATTAAACCCGTGGTTCTATCCGTTACCGTACCATCGTTGTTGTCCTGATAACGGCTGGCTTCTGCGACCGGCAACACCAAACCAGCATGGGCTGGGGGTAATTCGTCGAGACCCGCTAAGCTGTGATAGCCATTTAGAATCACATCGCTTGGACGGACCCTTTTAAAGTAAACACCAATTCCTTGTTGACTGTAACGGCGACTACCCAGAAATCGACGCACTCCCTGTTTTACATGAAACTCAACCACATCAAACTCTGTGTTTAAATCAGACACAACACGCTTATAGTTAGCTGAGTCTGGCATAATAAATGGTGCTTCACCATTACGTCCCAATGCGTAAATCTCTTCGGTGCGATTCTCCAGCTCACAAACCCAGCTCAGCTCATATCCCCCGGCCGGTTCTCTTGTTACTAACCCTAAATCACCTTGAACAAAACCGATACTGCTATGCTTTCCACCTACCCAAACTGAAATATGGTCTACTTCAACAGGCAATGGCTCTTGGCTATACTCCATATAAGCCGACTCACACACATCAATGTAACGCTCAATTTGCGGAAGCTGAGGCCATACGCCTGCTACAGTTGCCAACAATGCAATTAACATACCCCCTCCTAACTATTGAACTTCGCGTGTTGCTTCATTGCCAAATCGTCCTATGCCTCTCATGCAAGCAGAGCTGTGTTCACATATGCCTATCTTAACATCCCCTCCTTGCAGTGCACCGACATACAAATGATTATTGGAGTCAGCAACCCATTCTGCATCAGAGCCTGTGGGGTTGGTAATCGTATTCGAAAACAGCAGGGTACCAGTCGGATGCGTATGGTAGCCAATCTGGCCAGTTACAGGCAGAGCCACACTTCGCCTCTCACCCACCATCGGCTTGGTATACTGATAATAAGCCGTACCGTTAGGTGCTGTCAGTTTGTTGATATAACCACCTATCTCTAA
>NZ_JAUGZK010000041.1:0-1044 GCF_036327005.1 Alkalimonas mucilaginosa | reverse complement strand
TCAGGGCTTCACCTTCGCACCGGCCTTCGCGCCATTCCCTTCCTACTGCACATCGTTGCCACATTAAACCTGTTGTTTTTTCCGTGACCGTGCCATCACCGTTGTCCTGATAACGGCTTGCTTCTACCAAGGGAAGCTCCAGCCCCCCGTGACTCGGTGCCAACTCGTTGCTACTCGGTAAGCTGTGGTAGCCGTTAATCTGCACATCAGAGGGGAAGACTCTCTTAAAGTACAGACTGAGCCCCCGGTTACTGTAAGGCTTAGTACCCAGAAAGCGTCGTCCTTTCTCTTCTATACGAAACTCAACCACATCAAACTCCGTATCAGAACCTGGCGCAACATCCCGCCGGTTATGTTCAATATCCTGCGGGATAAAAGCTGCTTCTAGGTTACGGCCCAAAGCATAAACCTCTTCGGTACGGTTCTCCAGATAGCAGTACCAGATCAATTCATGCACTTCATCTATCTTAGTAGGAGTTCCTGTAATCAGGCCTAGATCGCCCACCACAAAGCCAATGCTGGTATTGTCTTTGCCGACCCTAACTGAAATATGATCTACCTCTGTAGGCAATGGCCCTTTGCTATACGCCATATAAGCCGACTCACAAACATCAATGTAACGTTCAATTTGCACAAGCTGGGGCCATACGCCTGCCGAGGCAAACAATAATGCAGTTAACATACTCCACTCCCAGATTATTGAATTTCGCGTGTTGGCGGATTGCCGTGCTCCTTAGCATGGTTCATACAATCAGACTCGTACTCACAAATACCAATCTTAACATCCCCACCTTGTATCGCACCAACATACAAATGATTGTTGGAATCACTCACCCATTTCGCATCTGAACCAATTCCTAAAGGCTGATGAGTATACCGATTTGAAAAATTCAAACTACCACTCGGATGCGTATGATAACCAATCTGACGAGGCGTTGTGGACAAATCCACACTTCTCCTTTCCCCCACTATCGGCTTGGTATACTGATAATAAACTGTGCCTGCTGGTGCTGTCATTTTGTTGATGTAACCGCCAATTTCCAG
>NZ_JAUGZK010000039.1:0-1160 GCF_036327005.1 Alkalimonas mucilaginosa | reverse complement strand
CTAAATAACTGTTCCAAACAGTAGATCACCAAAACGAAGGAACTCAATGCGGTTTGCGCGATCAGATCAGTCGCCAAACATAACCAACCAACAACCGCATTGAGTATGAACAAGATAGCATTTTTGTACGGCGCAGAAACCCGCCGATTGAAGAAAATTATTCATAAGACACGAGATAAAGACCTTTGCCGCAGAGCAACAGCGGTGTTGCTGGTTCTAAAAGGTAAAGCGAAATCTGAGGTAGCGAGACTACTTCAAGCAGGACGCTCATCGGTTATTCGCTGGGTTAAGTGGTATGAGTCGGCAGGTATTGATGGCTTAATAAGCAAACGCACAGGCCGCCCGCCAGTTCAGCCAAAGGGACTGCTTATTGATGTACTGAAGTTGTTGATTGAACGCAAACCTAGAGAGCTTGGTTATCAGCGTTCGCGATGGAGTACAGAGCTGTTAAGTCTGGTAATAAAACGAGCTCTTGGCTTGGTGGTTCACAGCTCAACAATACGCCGCTTACTGCCTAAATCCGGTATTGTCTGGCGCAGGGCTGCACCAACTTTGCGGATTAAAGATCCTGCAAAAGCAGAGAAAATGGCAGCTATTTATGAAGCTTTGGCCAATTGCAGCGCAGATCATCCGGTATTTTATGAAGATGAAGTGGATATCCACCTGAACCCGAAAATCGGGGCGGACTGGGGTTACAAAGGAAAGCAGCGCTTAGTGGTAACGCCAGGCCAAAACAAGAAGCACTATCTGGCGGGAGCCCTGCACAGCAAGACAGGCCAGATTAGCTATGTTGGTTCAATGAGTAAAAGCTCAGAGCTGTTTATCAGCTTGCTGGAAAAGTTAAAACGGCAATATCGGCGTGCAAAAACCATTACGTTGGTGGTGGATAACTACATAATCCATAAGAGTAAAAAAACGGCGGCATGGCTGCGCAAGAATCCGAAGTTCGTACTGTTGTTCCAGCCGGTATACAGCCCCTGGGTCAACAAAATTGAAAAGCTGTGGCATGCCTTACACGAGACCATTACGCGGAATCACTGTTGCAAAACGATGGATTCACTGTTGGAGCAGGTAGAACATTTTATGGACAATGCTGCACCATTCCCTGGTGGTGGGCATGGCTTGCAGCGGGTGTATCAGAGTTAGGATCAGTTATTTAG
>NZ_JAUGZK010000038.1:0-1255 GCF_036327005.1 Alkalimonas mucilaginosa | reverse complement strand
CTAGACATAATGACTCCCCACGAGGTGCTGACCTCCGAGTTCTTGGGTTAGCTTTGCAGCCAGAGCCATACTGTATTTGCTAAGAATACAATACTGGAGGTCAGCATGATTAACAATAGCATAACGTTTATTGGTCTGGATACGCACAAAGATTTTTTCGAAGTCGCCTACATCGAAGACAGCCGTGATGCCAAGCCGGTCAGCCTTGGACGCATTGGCGGTACCAAGCCAGCTCTGCAAAAGCTGGTTCGCCAGTTCGAATCGAAGCACCCTGGGAAAACATTGCACTTCGTTTATGAAGCTGGCCCCTGTGGTTACTGGATTTATCGGTACCTTACCAGCCTTGGTCATTGCTGCTATGTGGTCGCCCCTTCTCTTATTCCAAAAAAGGCCGGTGAGCGTGTTAAAACCGATAAACGCGATGCAGTAAAGCTAGCACTGTTGCTGCGCTCTGGTGATATGGACCCTATCTATGTACCTGAGCCGGAAGACGAAGCCGTTCGCGATTTATCCCGCGCCCGTGAAACTGCCATGAAGGATTTAAAAGACGCCAAGTATCAACTCAAAGCCCTGCTGCTTCGCAACAACATTCGTTGCAGCATTCAGGACAACTGGTCAGCAAAGCATTTGCGCTGGCTGACTGAATTGGTGCTGCCACATCCTGCCCAGCAAATTGTACTGCAAGAAGCAATACAAACCATTACTGAGCGTATCCGCCGCCTGGAGCGGCTGGATAACGAACTCAGCTATCATGTCAAAAACTGGCGCTATTACCCTGTGGTGAAAGCCATTCAGGCCATGCGTGGCGTACGTCTGCTGGTAGCCGTCGGGGTGATTGCTGAGCTGGGCGATTTATCACGCTTCGACCATCCCAGAAAGCTGATGAGCTATCTGGGATTAGTGCCCTCCGAGCATTCCAGCGGGGGTAAACGCAGACAAGGCAGCATTACCCGAACTGGCAATACCCGTGCCAGGCGCTTGCTGATCGAAGGAGCGCATACCTACCGGTATGCCGCCAGAGTCTCCACCGAGCTACAAAAGCGTCAGGAAAGTCTCAGCAAAGAAGTTATTGATATCGCCTGGCAGGCGCAGCTTCGGCTGTGCAGGCGCTATCAGCGGCTGATGAAGCGCGGTAAACATTACAACCTGGTAGTGACTGCCATTGCCAGAGAAATGATAGCCTACATCTGGGCTATCTCGCGTGAAGTGGTGCTGTCACCGGTGAACCCGGCCAAACGGTTATCCAGGGTGCCAG
>NZ_JAUGZK010000037.1:0-1279 GCF_036327005.1 Alkalimonas mucilaginosa | reverse complement strand
AGCTTTCTTTGTAGCCATCCAGCCAATCCAATAACTGGGCCCTATCGACTAGTGCCAAATCCCAGCTACTTCTTGCCTCTTGTTTGACAAATTTTCTCGCATCATCAGTAAAAGTAGACGTAGTTACAATGATTGCCTTGTTTGGACCGTCCATTGTATTCATGACGCCATACAGAGTGCGAACAACATCTACACTGATCTTATTCGATTCGGCGTAGCGCTTGCATTCAACAAAATATTTGTTCTTAATCCCAATTCCGTCAGTGTGAACAGCGATAATGTCTTTCCCACCATCACGTGTTCTTTTGGTGAGGTCTACTTCAAATCCTTTTGACCTAAATACCTCCGCTACGATTTCTTCAAATTGTCTTGGAGTCACTTTATCTAGCAGGTATGGGCTTTCCTTCAAAGCCGAAATAAGTTCTGCAATTGACTCATGCAAATGGAATAAATCTTCCGCACTATATATTTCGCGGAGGTATTCCATTTCCGGTTCGCCAGTGGTTTGAGCGCCTGTTGTTTTATTTAATACAAAATTCAAGAACTCTACCGGGTATTCAGATGCTTCAAAATGCAATGAAATTGGTGAACTGCATTCAGGGCAATCAAATTCATATAAGATTTCATAAAGATTTTCAGCCCCCATTTGACGCTCTGACCCACCGAAACATTCGATAGAAAAATCGTCAACTGGAAGTTCTCCAGTATCTCCACAGGTATCGCAGGTATAGCTAATGGTTCCTGAGAATTTCCACACTGAGGTTTTGCCTCCCTATGAAGCTAACGCTAAGCTCAACCGTGCGCTTTAGCGCATCGGCTGGAGCGATTTGTTACATGCCCCGGCTAAACAAGACAACCGTAACTCCCTTGAAAGACGATTCACCTGTTGGCCGGAACCCCAGTTTTTCCAGAATTCTAATCGAAGGCATATTAGCTGGTTCAGCGAACGCGATGACGCTGCTCAATATCGGTTCGGCCTGGTGCAGCACCGCTGCCGCAGCCTCAGTGGCATAACCCATACCGCGGTGATTCGCGTGAAGACGAAATCCCAGCTCGGGTTTTCTTGCACCCTCAATTTCGCACATCTCAATGCCGCAATAGCCAATGATTGTTCCGGATGATTTGACCACAACCGCTAACTTGCCCAACCCATTCCGTTCACAGCTGGCCATTAATTCAGAGAATCGTTGCTTGGCCCCTTTTGCGTCGAGTGCACCAGTTGGCGAATAGGCCATGAATTCTGGGCACCTAAGGAGGGGAATTGCTACGCTTTCATCTT
>NZ_JAUGZK010000036.1:0-1540 GCF_036327005.1 Alkalimonas mucilaginosa | reverse complement strand
CAAATAGGCTTTCGCTTTGTCGTTGCCGCGCAGGTAAAGCACGGCAATTTCACCGAAGGCCCACTTCAGATGGGCATTGCCAATTTTATTACCTTGAGTGCCATAGCTTTTACCTGCCGATTCGGCTTTGCATTTAATCAACCGGCTATAGGATGCAAAGTCCTGTACTGTGCTAAAGCGTGCGATGTCGCCGACTTCATAGAGGATCGTCAGCGCCAGAATTCGACCAATGCCAGGAAAGCTGGTAAGAATATGGTAATCGCTACCGTTGTGATGCTTGGCATGCTTCTCAATAAAGCATTCGACAGAACTGAGTTCATGGTTGTAAAAAGCAATGATGTTTAAGTCCAGGTCAATATTACGCTGTACGAACTGATCATCAAAACGATCCCGCATCGCTTCACGGGCGTTGGGATAGCGTAAGTTCAGGGCATTTGGCGGCAAATTGTATTGGCTGGTCGTGTTTTTGACATGCGCTTTTAAATCAGCACCATGGCGAACAATACGGGTACGACGGCGCAGTAAATCACGGGCAGCGCGCATTTCGGGTGGATAAACATAGGCCATGGGGAAGTTGCCACCACGGATAAGATGAGCGATTTTATAGGAATCAATGCGGTCATTTTTGGCCTTGCCGCCATGGATCGCCTTCATGTATAGAGCATGGCCAAGAATAAAGTCGATACCGTGTTCAGCGCAAAAGTCGCTGACCCAGTACCAGCAATGCATGCATTCAACACCAACAACAATATTGCCGATGTAAGGTGCTAATAAATCGAGCAAAGGTTCTGGTAATGCTTTGATTTCGCGGTGTATGATGGTTTCACCGGCAGCATCCAGAATACAAACGTACAAAGAGCGGGCATGCAAATCAATTCCACAATAGTACGGATGTTGTGTAGTATAAAATCTCATTGGGTCTTCTCCTTTTTGGTTTCGTCGCCTTCCAGCTTAGCCAAATTGGTGAAGCTGGGGGGAGAAGGCTCAATGATTATCAATCGCGTCAACTCGGACGCCAGAAAGCTACGCTCCGCTTTCTGGCGCCGGTTACGCGAAGCGTTAAGCGGTAAAGGAGTGACAGGGGGCAATGGCAAATAACTGGAACATTCCTGATTGGCTAGAAGCAGAGATCCGAGAAAGAGACAAGGTATGTGTTTACTGCGGTAATGAATTTACTTCTGTGAAAGTTTCAAGGAAGTCTGCTGCCAGCTGGGAGCATATCATTAATGATGAGAGCATCATTACTAGGGAAAATATTGCTCTTTGCTGTTGTGGCTGTAACTCCAGCAAGGGGCAAAAGCAGCTATCTGTTTGGCTGCAAACCAAGTATTGCCAAGAACGTGGCATAACACCAGAAAGTGTTGCGCCAGTGATAAAACGAGCCATTGAGCGTGGGTTATAATTTACCGCTTAACAAGGCGCAGCAGTTCGCCGCCGTTGGCGGCCGGACGCCATTTCGCTTTGCTCAATGGCTCCGCTGTGCTTGGCGTTACATGTACTTATGATCGAGACATCACGGCTAACGTTAAGACCTTTTGCA
>NZ_JAUGZK010000035.1:0-1942 GCF_036327005.1 Alkalimonas mucilaginosa | reverse complement strand
TTAATGCTGGAAGCCTTTGATAAGGATGTAGCCTGGGGCGGTACTCAATTGATGCCGTTTTGGAGCAGTAGCTTGTGGCGCAACAGTGATAGAACATACTGGACGGTATTTTTTGATACTGGGTTTATTGCAGATAGCAGAAATAAAGATAGGAGCGCCATTCGCCTGGTGCGCGAAGTTAATCCATAGAGTGTCAACATGATGGACTGTAAGCAACAACGGGGCCGTTTGGCTCCTTTGTTGCTCTTGGATAGTGCTATTTTAGCGCTGATGATTGGGCATTGGCAGGTTTTTGGTGTCCATAAAACGATAGGTAACCCAGGCTCAAAGCTACGCTAGCCGGGCATGCAATACGATTGTCCGAGATATAAGGCGCAGCGTTATGACTATGCCAGCGATAGCCGTTATTACGGTGGCTCAGGTGGTGGCGCTGTACACTACATAAAGCTAACCGACGACGCAGAACAAACTAACAGGCAATGCTCAAGGGGATATGTATGAAATTGCATTTTACAATAGCGGCGCTATTTA
The DNA here is from genome assembly GCF_036327005.1 of Alkalimonas mucilaginosa. Taxonomy (NCBI): domain Bacteria; kingdom Pseudomonadati; phylum Pseudomonadota; class Gammaproteobacteria; genus Alkalimonas; species Alkalimonas mucilaginosa. Next base: position 1,411 of record NZ_JAUGZK010000035.1, on the reverse strand, counting down.
CTCTTGCCGTGACGTTTAAATTAGCTGCTGCTGACGTGAGCACACCATCGGTTGTGGCGCCAACACAACGGCACTTAACGGAGTTACTGGCTTATTTTGACGAGCCAAGATTTATGGAAAATATTGTGGTGGTGGGGTGGCTGTGTACTGCCTCAATAAAAGAACAAGAGGCTTATACGTTTGAGTTTAACGACAGCACGCACGATCTTGAGAACTTTATTACCTTGAACTTGTTCACTAAAGGTTTATTTCTTACCAAGGAAGACTGCCCTGTTGTGGAAATAAATGAAAAGGAAGATCGTGAATTCAACTACAGCAATGGCATTACATTAAAAATTAACCGGGAGCAGGTAGCGCAACTGCGGGAGCTCTCAGGCCAGTTGGTGACGTTAAGAGGTGATTATTTTTCCTGGCACAATGTGATATCAATGGAGTCGTCATTTAAATCTGGCGTGTTGCAGGTAAAAGTTATGGCTGCGGGCAACCAACGCTTTCAGGGAGCTTTCGGGCCAATTAAGGAAAAGGAATAACCTATGCGCTGGTTATGTATTTTCCTTGTCATGTTATCGGTTACAAAAAGTCTGGCGCAGGAATTGCTTTTTACCTCGCTACCCAGTAAAAGCCGCCACTTGTTGTTTTTGATCCAAGGAGGTCAGGTTGAAAGCTATGAGATTTTTGTACAAGGCTGGTATTGCCTTACCAATGGTGAGGGAGGATTGTTTTTAACCCGCTCAGATTGCCTGGCAGGTAATGTAGACAATGCTATTCGGTTAGAACATTCTGCAAGACGAATACGAGAGTTAGACGCCTGGGGCCAGCCTCGATTTATTGAGGTATCCGGCGACTTTACATCATGGCGGCAGCACCAGCCAGCTCAAAGTACTTTTATCTGGGGAGAGTTAAAAGCAAATGGTCGTCATATCACAGATATAACACCAGTTGCGTTCCGCACTGTAGCCGAGCAAGAAGCGGAGGCAAAGCGCCTGCAAAAGAATGAAGAACGTGGAGAGATTTTTTGGAAGCTATTGGTTTTAATTTACGATGAAGAAGATCAATGCATTTCGTCTGTTAAAGAACTGTGTGGTTTAGATGGCTTTTTCGAACAGAGCATGAAAATACTGAAAGAAATTTGCCCCGCAAGGCCAGATGATCTGAGCATTAAGCCGTTATGTGAGTTGCTTCAAGAATACCAAGCGTTTCTTGAACGCTGGCCCTAATTGGCCGGCCGACGGCTGAGCCGGTGCAGCTTTTCGTAACAATGTATACGATTTCTTTGATATCAAGCCTGAGAAATTGAAGCGTATCAAGTTTAATATGTTTGATGTGATGCTGCTGTCTAATCGTGGCGTTCGGGCAATTGATATTCAGTCGAACTGGGTGTATCTGCAATAGGGCTGCTAAGGGTTGAATT
>NZ_JAUGZK010000034.1:0-2043 GCF_036327005.1 Alkalimonas mucilaginosa | reverse complement strand
CATGCAACCATTATCCAAGTATCTAACGATAACAAGTCACTTTTTGCTTTCAGCCGGCGGCTGCAATATGTTGTCAAAAAGCTACTTAGGATCTAACTTTAGCGAACAGGAGAATAGATCATAATCGACAGCTAAAGCCGGAAAAAAAACGAACAAGAACAATAAATAATAAGCTTTCATATCAACCTCACAACCAATAAATGTGGTGCTCTAATCGGCAAAACTCCGCCAAACTCATTCCAGGTTGCTATGCCATCATAGTATTTTAACGAAGTCCCATAGAGCGCAAAAGGCCACGCGGCTTATCGATAAAACACCCTCCCATCATCCACAACATTACAGCCTAATCCGCCAGCTCGCACACTCTACCTTGTGTCGCTTGCCTCACAAACCCAGTGTGATTAATATTGATTTGAACCAGTTGTCTACAAACGCTGTGATAATCACATAACAGTATATTTCATGCGATCTATTATTTCTGAAAGCATGTTCTCATTCCCCGGCTTCTTAGATGTCTCTACAGCCTGGTTCCAAACATCACAATGCGGATTAAACTCAGCATAATCTTCTCTTGAAATAGATAACTGTACCCGGATAAGACTGCCGCTCAGTAAGCCTATTCGAATACCGAAGTCATTCACCTCATCACGAATATAAGTGCCAGACACATGCACATGACAACGGTCAAGACGTTTATAATTTTTTCCCAAAGATTCCTTAAGCGCGACTCTATTCACTTCGAGCTTATTTGGATTCCAGGATAAACAGACATCTAGCGACTCACATAAATACACACGGCCATCTGCATTCAGACTCAACACACCCATCATGCCGACATGGGTATCATGATAGGTATCTGCATTCGCCTGCAACTGACTATAGGTTGGCCGGCTCATATAGATTGGTTCAAGAGACGCGGTAGCGGTAGCCGCATAGCATAACAACACTGCAAATATGGCTCTTTTCATAGACAGTACCCCTGTATACATTTTACATATTTGATGGCTATCGACTCTGGCAATTCCACCGCTGGTGATGGCGTTCCGCCAAACTCACTCGAGGTAGCGCTAATGAGTTTGGAACTTCATTCGTTTAACTCTTTCAAGTAAAAATGCTTCATTACCATTTTTTTTCGACGTTTCAACGGCTAGATTCCAAGCCCTGCAATGTGGATTAAAATCGGCATAATCCACACGAGAAACGGATAGCATTATTCTGATATTATTGCCGGTAAGGAGCCCCAAACGGTTCCCATAATCTTCCGCTGCATCACGGACATATTCCCCAGAAACCTGAACATGACAGAGATCAAAGATACTGTACCAATCAGTATCATATTGTTCATATTGCTCATATCGTTTCAACGCCGCTATATCTACCTCAAGCTTGGTAGGACTCCACGATAAACAAGCATCAAGCGATTCACATAAATACACTCGGCCATCACTGTTTAAACTTAACACACCTATCATATCGACATTTATATTATCAAGCGTTTCTGCACTCATCTGCAACTGGCTAAATGTTAGCCGGTTCATATAAATTGGTTCAAGAGACGCGGTAGCCGTTGCCGCATAGCAAAACAACACTGCAAATATGGCTTTTTTCATAAACAAAACCCCTGTATACATTTTACATACTTGATGGCTATCGACTCTGGCAATTCCACCGCTGGTGATGGCGTGCCACCAAATTCATCCCAAGCTGCTATACCGTCATAATACTTCAATGATGTGCCATATAGCGCCTAAGGTATCCCCACAAATGAGCTAGAGAAAACAAAAAGTTAGGCGAGAAGGGAACATTCATGGCCGTTCACGATCTGATCGTTCGCCAAAACTAAACCAAGCCACTAACAGCCATGAATGTGAAAACTATGCTCGCTCATTTTCTCTCTTTTGTCACCCCTGAAAGGATGCATAAGACCAGATTTTCATCACTACTTGCAGCAACACAAAGCTTGCTGCAGCATCAGCGTTGTACGGTTACCGCAATTGGCCGGGGCATAGACAGCGATACCTGCGAAAAACACAGCATCAAACG
>NZ_JAUGZK010000033.1:0-2048 GCF_036327005.1 Alkalimonas mucilaginosa | reverse complement strand
GAAGCATATAGTCTTTTTGACTCAGCAAAAACTTTTGACTGATCTACATGTAACTTGCCTTTCCCCAATTTTTTAACGCAAGAGTTTTTCGTGTATTGATGAATCATAAATTCTAATTCTTCTAAAACTTTATCTTCTTGTCCGTCTTCAGATATCAAGTTAGAAAGTATATTTACACGATCCAGAATTTTCTCATTATTTGATCGATAGATATTTAGGCCTTCGAGGATATTCAGATCACAAATATTACGAAGCAAAAACCGTTGTTTATAGCAGGCTGGAAGCAACTCACTTGGAGATTTTATTCCAAACTGCATGAGATAGTCATTTAAGTATAAAGATATTACTTGGTGCTCGGTATAATTATCTTTCAGTAGTAGATATATGCTAATTACAGTATCAATTGAATGAAAATCAATGTTTTCACTCTCGTTAATTTCTTTAAAAAGAAGCTCTTTCGGTAGCTTCCAGACATTTTTTGGATTTTCAAAGTATGAATCACTGATGTATTCGACAGTGCCTTGGCAGTTGCCCGATTTTATCATGCTTAAAGCAATTTTAGCTCTTATCTCATCTTCTAGATGTATCGGGCAGTTGGTAATTTTTTTGTATAGATCCAATGCCTCTGAAAAATGATTCTCGCTAAACAACTTGTCGGCATGCCACTTTAGCTTACGGTAATCTGGTATATCTAGCAGATAAACGTCTTCACTTGTACAGTTAGCAATAACATAGCTAATTGATTTTTTGTTTGGTAGATTATTTCTAAACGGGTTAAAAGTGGAGCCATTGATGTCCAAAAAGCTGTACAATGCTTTTACCAGATCAGTATCATGACAAATATTCCCTTTTATCTCTATCAGCTTAACAAGTGGCATAACATCAAAATGATTAAACTGTTGAAACAGCCTTGTCAAATTTGTAAAACTTACATCACCTCTGCCGATTATATATCTATGCAACTGTGCGATAGTATGATTAATCAAGCTGCCTTTATCAAAACTACTACCTCTATCAAGCGCTATTAAGGAGTTCACATAGAATTCGTAAGCATTTGACATGTTCGGCCATTGCGCTAAGTAATTTTCGCATTTTACAATTACATTTTCAAAATCCCCCATCATATAAGTGTCGCAAATCTCAATGATTGCTCTATCTTCATCCTGAAGAGTCATTTCTCCACTTTGCAGGCGATGAATATTCATGAGTTTGTAATCATTAATATGTGACTTTAATGATAGAAAGCCTTTTACTATATCATTTTCAAAATTTCCTTTAGCCTGGCATACCATTGCCATTCTACAAAAAGCTAAGTATTTATCGATAATACTAGCTGGAAACATATACTCGAAAATACCTTTAAAATCTTTATCATCGAAGCACAACGGATCAAAACGAAATAGAAATTCAAGAGCCTTGCCTTCCGAGTTATTCAAACCTTCCAAAATTGCTTCAAAGGAATAGTCATTCCGTTCTGATGTTCTACTACTGGATGCATTAGACAAAATTATATCTAAATCTCGTTCTTCAACTGGCCGATTACTGCTCTCAAATAGGAGCCTGTATCGCTTTAGCGCTTCGCTATCTTTTCGAATGAAAGACAATACTGACAGTTCAGTTTGAACTTGCCAATATGAATACCCAAGTGATTTTTTTATAATTGCTAGAGTATCAAGAGCTTCTTCAAAACGACCCAAGAGGACATCCTTTTCTACACTCTCTTTTAACTCTATAAATTTATTTAATTGTTTTTTGAATTGAATTATTTGCTTTATCCAAACCTCTACCTCTTGCCAGTTGCTATTAAAACCAAATGAATTAATATCTCTTCTGATAAATTTAGAATAGTGTACAGGATTGCTGTACAAATAAGTTTTAAAAACAGGGTTCCGGCATTTTATATCCAGTAAATCTCTGAATGCTTCTCTATCCGTCTCGTGATTCAGCTGGATAAGACCCAATAAACCAAAATTCTTCATAGTTGGTTTAACGCTTCTTGCACTTCTTTGTTTACTCTTTCTTTTTTGTGGCATTTCCAACACCTAGGT
>NZ_JAUGZK010000032.1:0-2055 GCF_036327005.1 Alkalimonas mucilaginosa | reverse complement strand
ATACACGCATAACCACCAACGAGAACTAAAATGGGACGGTTATTGGTTTGCAAGGAATAAAGATACGCGCACTTAGCGTGCGCGCGGATTTGGTTATGCTATTGACACCGAGAGGCTAATGGGTGCCCCCAAAATTCAAATGACACAGAATTTAGAACACAACCGCAACAAGCTATCGTGCCTTGTTCTAGAACTTCGGGATATGCCCCGAAGGTGTAAAAAGCCAAGATTGCCGGTGGGGTATCAACAACGCTGGCTCTTTGATTCAGTTGTTAAAGAGGCCATGCTTGAACTAAAAAGCCATTAGAGGTTTTTTCCGATATAATTTTTGCAGGAATACCGCCTAATGTGCAATTACCATCCGGAAAGCTTTTATTGACAACAGCATTTGCACCAAAAGCAACATTATCTCCAATAGTAATATCACCAAACATCTTCACACCTGGACCGATGTAACAATTATTACCTATTGTTGGTGCTTTAAACTCATGTCCGGCAGCGGTACCTATGTTTACACAGACATGGATTCTGCAATTTGCACCAATACGGGCAGCGGAATTAACAATGATTGGGCCTATATGTGCAATGGCAAGACCTGGCCCAAAAACATTAGGTGGTATGCTAAACCCAAGACGAGAACCCAGTCTTTTTAATTTATATCGATAGTAAAAGCGAGCCAATTTAGGCTTTTTACAATTTATAACGTACTCTAATTTTCTCAGGTTTCGCTGATACTTCCATACATTATTAAATATTAAGTTTTTGAGGGTATTTTCTATCCCAAGTGCTTTCCGATCTGCCTCGATAAAATCTAACAGCATTTTCTTACTATCAATCTGACACATCATAAATAGTCCATCATAATCACTAAAATCAGCTAACCATATCAACGACAATAGATAACCAGCCATGACTCCACTATTTCAACATGAAATAGTCAAAGCAACAAAAAATCTTACATTTCTCACTTAGCATAAAAAATTCAATAGGTGATTAAATTGAATATTATTTCCAGCAGAGCTTTGTGATAGCGCGGGTCTATTCAGTACAAAGCAAGCAACCTCACCAACAAGTAACAATACCACTATTGATTACAGCAAGAAATTTTATCTACCCGCATGCTGCTACAGTCCTTTCCGTTGTTGCACTACTTTGTGAGCTAGCTCTCGTAATTGGCGAGCAAAATCAACATCCAGTTCTTCTGGAACAAAATCGACATGAACCACTGACTCATTAAACAGAACTTCATACCACACAGAGGCTGTAAGGTATTTACCAGCAACTCCTAAGTGTGCGCCATCATTATCATAAAGTGAGTTAGAACTGAACCTAATATATTGCATTCTCGGACCAGTATCAGTTCTTGACAGTTGCTGATATGCAAGAGACATAGCATCTGCAGAAGGAATTAATGGCAGCTCATACTTTGCAGCAAACTGTTGATATGCCTCTGACAGCTCTTGATGCATAGCCAGATGATTTGCTGGCCCCTCTCCTTGCTCCTTAAGCATTCGGTGTTCATCATGATAAGCCCAGGTTTTGTGCACCATGATACTGGCAGAAGGAGCGTTACTTTTAATTTGTTCAATCAGCTTGCCGCCATATGGCTCAAAAGAGTCGATATTAATACTCTGCCTGCTGGCCTGCTGTATCGTAATGAAATCCCATTGTTCGGCTTTTAGAGCATCAATCAAGCTAATTGACCGCATAGCACCATAGTGATTCTTTAGTGCAGGCGTCACATTGTAGGTAATCCCCTCTGGCTTGTTTTGCTGAGCTAACTGCAAAAAGTCTGCATGGCATTGCAAAGAGCATCCCCCTTTAGTTGCTGCATAGATTGTGATTTTCTTGCCTCCTGCTTCAGCCAACTGCGACAAATACTCAGTGCTGTTGTTGGAAAAGCTATTACCAATATGCATCAGCTTAAATTCTTCAGAGTTATCCGTAGCATTGCCGAAACAAATAAAACTACTGCAAACTATAAATAGTAAATACCTAATGTAAAACATCTTAACTCCATAGCCCCAAGGAAGATACAATGGCGCGACCAAACCC
>NZ_JAUGZK010000031.1:0-2316 GCF_036327005.1 Alkalimonas mucilaginosa | reverse complement strand
GTAAGCGTAACACCAACCACACCTGCGGTGTGATTGGTGTTGAGGATCAGTAAGGCAGGAGTTTCTGCAGTTGCTCGCTGTCAGTCACCTTAGGCAGCTCAGTCAGTAACCGGCACAGATAATCGTAAGGCTCTAGTCCATTGATTTTGGCGGTTTCAACCAGACTGTACAGCGCTGCGCTGGCCTTGGCACCGGATGTGGTGTTGGCAAACAGCCAGGCCTTACGTCCGATGACGAACGGTTTGATAGCGCGCTCGGCCCGGTTGTTGTCAATGGCCAGTCGGCCATCTTCCAGATACCGTTCAAGCTTCGGCCACTGGTTTTGGCTGTAGGTAATGGCTTTGCCAAGCAGGCTTTCTTTGGGTACGGTCTCTTTGGATTTCTCCAACCAGTCCCACAGCTGTTTTAGCAAGGGCTTGGCTCTTTCCTGCCGTTGTTGGTACTTGATGTCGGCACTTTGGGTTTTCAGCTCACTCTCCAGAGCGTACAGCTTTCGAATATGATTGATGGCCCAATCCGCTTTGCCGGTTTTGCCTTTTGCTTGCGCTTTTTGTGCTTCAACGAACTTGCGTCTGGCATGGGCCCAGCAACCGACTAAGGTGGCATCCGTTTGTTCGTACCCGGCATACCCATCCACCTGCAGGTAGCCGCTGTAGTTTGCCAGGTAAGCTTTAGGGTGGTCGCCACTGCGTCCATCCTGGTAATCAAACAGCACCAGTTTCGGGCCTGTCGATGACTCCTGGCCACAGCCGTACACCCACATGTAGCAGTTACTTTTGTCCACATCCAACACATTGACCGTGGTTTCGTCAGCCCAGAGTACAGGTTGCTTGAGTAACTCGGCTTTCATCAGCGCCAGTAGCGGCTCTAGTGTATCAGCACAGCGGATAAGCCAGCGGCTCATGGTCTGGCGACTCAGTTCGATACCCGCCTGCAGAAACAGCTTTTCCTGCCGGTACAGCGGCATGCCGTAGTGCATTTTTCCACTGATGATTTGAGCCAGCAGGCTCGGCGTGGCCATGCTTTTTGGGATAATTGCGGGTGGGACCTCTGCAATCTGGATGGCCACCTCAGTCTGCTCAGCCTCGCACTGGCGGCAGCTGTATTTGGGGCGGATGTTTTTCAGCACCCGGATTTGTGCCGGCACGAACTCCACCTGCTCACTGACTTCTTCGCCGATTTTATGCAGTGCATGGCCGCAGCAGGCGCAGGTTTTGTCGGCTATGTCGTGAATAACCTCGGCCCGCGGCAACTCGGCGGCAATGCGGGGGCGGCGTGGCTTGGCCGCTTGTTTGGTTGTGGATGCTTCGGGCTCTGCGTCGGTCAACTGCTCAGCTTCATTGAGCACTTCGCCTTCCCCTTCATAACTTTCACTGGAGGGGCTGAATTTCTTGTGCTGCTCAAGGTTATACTGCTCCAGCAACCGCTGCAGCTTGTCTTCCAACTGTTGGTTCACCCGCTCTAATTTGGCGATGCGCTTATCGCGCTCAAGCAGCATTTTCTTGAGCGCTTCGATGTCATCAGGCAGGTGTTTCGGTGTCTTTTTCATGGCCGCTATTGTACTGCCATGGCTGACTAAGTGCTTGTGCTGGTTTAGATTATTTTTAACACGATCATCCGAATTAATAACGGATCCGCATATCAGCCCACGCTCTGATACTGCAAGGGCTGATGGGGCGTCAGCTTTTGGATATCAATGCCTTGCAACAGCCAGTGCCACTGCTGCTCGCTGATGGACAACACTTTGCCCGGCATCAGGCGCGGCCAACGGAATTTGTCTTTTTCCAGGCGCTTGTACCACAGGCAAAAGCCGGTTCTATCCCAGTACAGTACTTTTAAACGGGTACGCTGCCGGTTGCAAAACACAAAAAGCGCACCGCTAAACGGTGAGAGCTGCATCTCTTGCTCAACCAACAGCGATAGGCCATTGATGGATTTGCGGAAGTCGACCGGTTGCTTGTGCAGGTAGATTTTGGGTGGGCCAATGAACATCTTCATGGTTACATGGCCCTGAGCAGTGCGGCCAGCCAGAGCGCATCGGTTCCGGCTGGCAGTTGCAGTTCGACATCGCGCTTTCTCAGGAGAATGGGCTCGGACAGCACCATGCCCTGAGGTGTCAGCTCGATAAACCCTGTGTTATCGTCGTGCTGCCAGGCAAGCAGTTGTCGTTTGCGGTAGCTGAAATAGCTCGGTTCAATGCCATGTTGTTTTGCAAACTCGGTTTGGGTTAAACCACTGGCTTTGTGCTGCTCAAACAGCGTTAACCATTGCTCGGTTGTTCTGCGGTTCATAACTGTCCCTGCTTGGTGAGTGGGG
>NZ_JAUGZK010000030.1:0-2328 GCF_036327005.1 Alkalimonas mucilaginosa | reverse complement strand
GAGTTCAACTTGTGTAGGAGAATTATATTCCTTAGAAAGGTACAATTTTTGGTGCGAATCAAGCTTCTTGATTATTTGACAATCAGACGGGCTTCCATTCCATATTCTACCTAAAAATGGGAGTATTAATTCCTTTAAGCAAAAACTGTCTATTGTGCCGAAAAAGCTAAGCTTCGTGTCATGGGCATTTTCTTTACAGCGCTTCTTTAGTTCTTCACTGGCTTTTCTCGTGAAAGTGATTGCAATTACACCCTTATGAGAAGGTAGCTCTGGAGTTATTCGTCGGATTTTTTCCTTCATAACGGTAGTTTTTCCACTACCCGGGCATGCTGTAATGACAATACTATTTTCGCAATCAATCGCGCCTTGTTGTTGTGGCGTAGGATTAAAGGGAGGCATTTTCTAACCCCTTTTTAGTGCTAGTAATTTGTGCAAAGGTTTAGCTAATTCACCACCGTTAAATTTATGAAGATCATCCTTAATAGACCTGAGCAACTCCCTCATTCTTAGTGCTTTTTTTTCTTGAAGGTATTTTATAGCTGATTCAGAATCAGTTTTCCCAAGTGCTGTTTTAACTTCCTCAGGCAACTCATTTACTATGTCTGTTTCAAGGTCTACTTTTGATAGAAATACACCTTTATCATTAAGCAGGTCAGATGCAGCTTGCCATTCACCATTGTCTATAGTTTCTTGTGCTGTAAATTCGGCATCATTGTTTTTTAGTGGTTCTTTCCCCAGTATCCCTAAACAGCGGTTAATACCAGCATACTGCCATTCAGCTTTCCTAGGCACTTTTGATATGTCGTTGTCAGTCCTCATTGTCCATGCGATACCTAAGGAATCCAATATTGATATATATACTCGAAAAGAGATACCGTCGACAGAAAGGACCGACAAATTCTCATAATCTAGATCGATGTTCAGAGCTTTTGATAGTGATTGATAGAAAAGTATCTCAGATGGCCCTTCAACTAAAAATATACCGTTAGAGAAGAAGGCTTCTGCTGGCAAAATACTCATTCTATAGCTCATGCCTTCCCAGCCTGCTTCTATACAATTTGAGCAACCATCACTGGCAGCAACTGTTGCTGAATCATGATGAAGCAACCTGATGATAGAGTCTGGTGAGAAGTTAACAGTTATCTGAGGCGAATGTGAAGATATGATTGTTTGCCCAGGCAATTCATCTATTAAGTATTCTGCTAATTTTCTTTGTTGATGAGGATGTAAATGCGCTTCAGGTTCTTCGATAACATAGAAAATCACTTCGTTATCTAAGTCATGCTCTTTCGCACTTTTGGCTTTCCACAAAGCGAGCAATATCTGATTGTTTCGTCCATCGCCACCAAGCATAACATTAGAGCCATTAGTATTAGCACCAAGCTGTAACTTTTCTATAAAGTCATTAACCTGTATAGCGCCTGTGTCAAGTTGAACTTCATAATCAGCGTAATGATGAGCTAGTTTTTTTAGTTCGTCATTAACATCCTTAGTTGCTTTGTCCACATATATAAGCTGAGACACCTTCTCATTGAGAGTTTCTAAATCACTACTTATTTCACCCAGTAATTCATCATCTTCTTCTTTCTCATTTTCAGAAAGAGATTCCTGCGCAATTTTCAGAAGCTGTCGTTTTTCTTTACGAATAAATTTATCCAAATCACGTTGAGATTCAATGTATTTCAAATGCATGTGCTTTAGATAGAAACGGCTCGAGATCTCTTGTAAATCATCTAAAGATGAGCCAACAAATAACTTGTAATCTAGATTAATCCTTTGCGCTGTATACCTTAAAAAGGTTTCGTTACCCTCACTAACGCTTCCCTTCAGAACTGAAACAACAGCGTCTTCTGTGATCTCTGAAAATTTAACTGTAATTGATATTTCATCAGCGACCTCTGTTGCGCTAATGTGAAAGTCTAGTTCATCAGGTTCAATATCCGCTTCAGATAGGCTCTTGTCTAGTAACATTCTCAACGCATGAAGTAAATTACTTTTTCCGACGTCATTTGAACCAATTATTAGCGTGTTTTCGTTGAAGTTAATGCGTGAATCAGCAAAATTTCGAAATCCCTTTAAATGCACATTATCTATTTTCAATTTTTGATCCTTTTGATCCTAGCAGCACTCACTTAATAGGTAGCTTGAGAACTCAATGCTTAAGCTTACTAGATGACGTTTAACATTTATTCGGCCGAAAAATCCTTGTTTAAACACAGACCTGTCCGCCTTTGTAAACTTTATGTACCCAACCCTACCCGCTTTTTTGCTTTGAGACAATCACTTACAGAAACAGACATGCAGCGTCACCAGCAAACACCGATGCGC
>NZ_JAUGZK010000029.1:0-2388 GCF_036327005.1 Alkalimonas mucilaginosa | reverse complement strand
TCCCGAAGCCTTTTTGGCGGCTCTGGCCGGGCTGATTGGGCACATGCCGCCACCGCCGAAGCTACCACCACCGGCGTAGTAATCACCCAGTCCCAAATCCCGGCCGGCCGCATTGCGTGCCCGGCTGGCGTAGCTTTGCGCCAAAGCCAGTGTACCGCCACTTTCCTGGCCCGCCCATTCCTGCGTTATCGCCGCTACCAGGCTGCGCTGTACACCACCAAAATACTTAAAAGCGGTTATCGCGCTTATCGCCACCACCGCCACGATAATCGCATATTCCGTCATGCCCCTGGCCTAAAACCAATGCACGCCCTCTTAATCCCTGCACCCAGCCCCAAAAAAGAAACATGTCATTAGTGCTTGATATAATAATAAAAACCAAACGCAAATAAAAATTGAATTTATCGCGCATCAGCCATCATCCAAAATGGCATGGCCCACCAGCAATGCTGTGAACATATGCTACTCCCTACTATTGAATTGTACGTGTTGGTTGGTTGCCGTTTAGAAAAGCACCTTTCTCAAGCAGACTTTTATTCACATAAAAGAAGATAGATACTTTAATCAGACAGCACCGACCAAACACGGAATGCATTTGGCCGCATGCTGTATGCGCTGTGGGGCATGCTTAGCAGCCCTGTGGCAGATACACCCAGTTCGACTGAATATCCTGCTCTATCAGAGTCCGGGGTGTTTGTACCCGCACACCAAATAAATCAAACTTGATACGCTTCAGCTTGTCTGGCTGAATATCAAAGTAATCGTATAAATTCACCCGAATAGTCACCGATTCAGCCGGTGCCAGTTCCAGCATGTCCATGGCTTTATTCCAGCTATACAGGTATTTTTGCTGGCCAGTAAACAGCGCCAGACTGTCGTCCTGGTTCTGCACAATAAAATGGTTTACGACATAGCGGCCATCTTCGGCAAACTTATGGGCCGGTAGCCATAAGCTAGAAATAAACTGCGGATGCTCTTTAGCTTCAATATGGGTGGCATTCATCACCTCTACCTCGGCAATCAGTCGCTTGCCTGGCTCCTCGCACTGCACGCTCAGTGTCGATGGCAGGTAATAAGCATAAATCAACGTTCGCTCTGCTGTTGTAGATGCAGATGCAGAGCCAAACACCAAACACAGTATCCATATCAGCTTCATTGGTTTTGCTCCCTGATGCAGTAGTCTTCAAACTTCATGAAATCTGACTCCAATCTTATCCAACGCGTACTACCATCCGCAAATTGGACATCCTCCCAATAGCTACTAAACCGAATACCGCTAAACCCATCTTTTGGGATAATAAATTGCTCATCCAGGTTAATAATGCTTTGTAAAACCCCGCCCGCTGGCAGCACTACGTAAATATCCTCCAGCACCCGGTTTTCATAATGGATACTATTAACCCTATCCCGCCTCGCACGTCCGTTATGTGTGTCAATCTTAAATTCATAAGAATTCCAATAACCTGCTGGGTCAACTCGTATAAGTCGCCCCCGTAGCGGTTCATGAATGCGGTTGTAAAAACGTACAGTCGCTACATAAGGCCGCTGGCAGGTGAACTCCAGCTCCACAGCAACAATATTATCCAGTGCTGGCGCAACGTCATTATTGGCCGCCACCAAAGGCGCAAACACCAGCAGTAATAGATACCAAAGTCGCATCTGACCTCCTACCATTCCCGAGCTAACAACTCTTCTAAAAAATAGAGTTCGTCAATATTATCTTTCAATGCAGCCTTACGCCCAGGATCCCCAAAACCCATATAAAACACCAAAACCCGATCTCTCTCAACATGAGCTCGTGTGAACCCCTCTTTGTGATCCATCCCCACCTTATGCGCATACTCATGCACTATGGTTAATGCTTGCTCTTTAGGGTTATCTTTCCAAAAGTCTTCTGTCAGATAAATATTGCCATTCAGTCTATAATAACCACCCTTAATATTTTTTGCGCTGGCCCTGAATACCTTGGAGGAATCCTCCCTTGCATGTTTCAACTCTGCTTCAATCGCCCGCATATTGGGTAACAAGGTACTTTGCAAAAAACCAAAAAGCGGATCACTACTTCCATGCAAACCGTAGAGTAATGCTATCCTGTCTCGTAAGGCTCTTTGTTCAGCAGTTAAGGTCGCGGCATCAGCCGATAGCGCGGTAATCAGCTCAGCCAATCGCGGCAGTGCTGTTGTAATTCTATCATCAAACAACGTTTTTTCGCTGCTGATCAAAGGGGATACCTGAATTCGAAGGCTAAACTCTTCGTGAATGCCCCACTCCCGACACTCCTCTTCACTTTGCGCCGCCCACACATACTGGGTCACAGGCTCTTTGGGAGCTGCCCACACATAGTTCGTCCCCGAAGCCTTTTGGGTGGCACTGGCCGGGCTGATTGGG
>NZ_JAUGZK010000028.1:0-2598 GCF_036327005.1 Alkalimonas mucilaginosa | reverse complement strand
CTGAAATTCCGCAATCGTTAACAATCCCATGAATTTCATGCTTATTTATAATATTTTGCAATTGGTAACCAGACTTTAGCACACTTCCACAGAATACAATTCGTCCTATTTTGGGGCTTGAAATTAACGGGATTTTTTCTAAGGCCTTGACAGCAACAAAAGAGCCAAAGCTATGAGCTACGATGTTAATTTCTGCAGTTCTATTTCTATTCGTTAGGTCTTGTAGTTCTGTAATAAAGGTTTTAACTTCTCGGTTGCGCAGCGGGGGAATCAAAAAAGAAAAAACAGGGTAAAAATTATATTTAAATTCTATGTGCTCAAACTCACTTCCCTGCTCTTTGAGAAAATCATCAAACCTTCCTTGCCAGCCACCAAAGGAATGTATTCCATGAATAGAATAAATTATCTTATCTGTAGGCCTATGGAGTGTTGATGTCTGCTTAGAGTGAATGTACTCATTTATTGAATCTTTAATCCCATCAGCCCATGCATCGTCTATATAATCATATACATAGGAAAATACTCTTTGTTCCGTAAATAAATTGGCTTGCTGCTCAAATAATTCAGTGTGCTTTGTGAGCCCAATAATTACGTTTGGTGTCTTATATTTATCCCCTTTCCTCCTAACATCATGCTTTATAGCCTTGAGGACGTTTAACCCCCCAGTATCCTTTTTTTCTTCGTTAGCTCTTTGTGGAATTTGAAGGTCTAATATTAACACATCAAATTTAGAAATTCCTAAAGAAGATAAGGTTTCTTGAACACTTATAGTTCTAGAAACCCATCTCTCTGGAATGTCTAACTCTTCGATAATATTTTTTACGTTTTCAAATTTTGAGTCGTCATCCTCAACAACAAGAACAGATATCATTGCTACTCTACACTCTCAATTGATTTTACTAATTCATCTTTCCAGTGTTCAGATGAAGAGTCCCACGTCAATACACCAAACAAAAAATTGCTAAAATCTTTCATCAACTCACTGCTTAAGTTTTCAAGAGATATCTGACTATTATGATGTCCAAAAACATCATGCTGTGTAACAACTACCGTAGGTATAAGTTTTCGCCTGTGACGCATAAATATTAAAATATCTTTACCCGCAAGGTGCTTTATATCATCTAAGTCACTCGAATACCTAGGTAGGCTCATGTCAAGTATCAAAAAATTAAATTCTTGAGTAGTGAGAATCTTTAGTGTTTCTTCTTTATTTGTTGTGAAAGTCAAGTCCGCTGGATCTATTTTGAGCTGCAATAATAGCAGTTCACGTATTTGATTAGCCTTTGTAGCGTTGTCTTCCGCTATTAGAATTTTCAATATTCAGACTCCTTTTTCAAGAGATTTTTATTAAAAAATTCAATATTCACTGTGAATGAATGCCCATCCGCAAGCAGTTCAATTTTACTTTGAGCATTTAGATCTTGCTCAAAAATTTTCTTGATTTTGTAAAAACCACTATTTTTGTCTCTGCTAGCCTTATTCAGATAGTTTATGTTATTAACCGTGCCATTTATTTCTTGCACTCTTTCTAAATCAATATTCTTAGATAAAGAAGATACTATTAAAGTTGACCAGTCTTGTTTCTCTTCCCAACCAATAACCAATTCACATTTACGTTCAAAATTTCTTCTGCTTACTGAGTTTTCAAACAACATTATAAAAACCCTAATAAAACTTTTTAGATGCCTACCATCATATATATTTGAAGTAATAGCCCCATGAGTTGTTGTCACCACAACTTTTGGAAACAAGTTTTGCACAAAGTTCAAAGCTTCCAATACAGGTACATTGATATCAAAATGTTCACCAGAAGATTTAACGAAGTCTAACCAACAACTCACTTCATTGCTTGCACTTATCAGATCTGTTTTTGCTAGTGAAATTTTTTCGTTTACTCTGTATGCGTTATTCCTTAAGTCATTTGAGACAAGCTTTAAATCTTTAAAATAGCTATCTACTTTTGTTGGCAGCAAATCAACTATGATCACTTTTCCCGCCTGAATTAACTGCTCTGCTTTTCTATCCAAAGAATTAATATTCCACTTAACAATTTCATCAAAAGTACTTCCGCTCTTTATTAAGCTGAGCATCATGTGTACTTCATCTGATTCAAATGTGAATTTAAATAAGGAGTCGATAGAGGATAGGTCGTCTGTGCCTATCTGCATATAGTTGTTTTTTATTCTAATCAAAAGGTCATTAACTGATTTAGAAAATGCTCTGAAGGCTTCTTGTAGCTTGTTGTAATAGCTATTTGTCAGACTTGCTTTGAAGCAATCCTCTATAAACTCATTGTCTAAATATTCCCCGTTAACTTGCCTGCAAAGTAAATCATGCTTTTCGAATACCGACCTCAATCTAGGTACTATACCATTGTGTCGTATGTCCACATTAAGAGAGTTGTCTAACCCAAATATTGGATTTAATGTGTATATGTCTCTTATTTCCAGCATCAAAAATAACGCTAGATTAAAAGCCTTTCTGTCAGTTCTTACTATTTTCTGGTCTTTCTGTGTAACACTGATACTCTCCTCACTTTGGGGAAAGCATTCCTCTCTCTCTAACTCTGATACAATTTCTTCATAAACTGAAGCATAT
>NZ_JAUGZK010000027.1:0-4620 GCF_036327005.1 Alkalimonas mucilaginosa | reverse complement strand
TCTAATTCCACTTCGAGTAGAACTCCCGTTGGATTTAAACCATTCAACTTTTGAAATTTTTGAATGGCTAACGTAGTTGCACTGCCAAACAATCCATCAACTTGACCTGCTTCAAAAGCTAACTCATTTAAGCGTTTTTGTATTGATTTTATATCATCTTCTGATTCAACAATCTCAATAGTAGTTTCTTCTTTAATAGTTAATAAGGAAGCCTCACCAACATCTACGCCTAAGTCTTCGGCAACAACCGGGAAATAAACTTCACACGATTTAGTTACTTCACTCTTTGCATTATCGAGCTCCTGTCGAAGATAACCAATTCTTGATGAATGGTTTCTAGCATCGTTCTTTCTGCCTTCTTTCTCTGCAAGAAGATTTAAAAACAAATAAGTGCATGTACATATTAAAGTAAGCAAAAAAAATAATAAGTATCTATTCTGCGACGCAACGTAATCATAAGCCAGATTTATATCATTACACTCACTACAAGCCTTTTCATTCGAACCCCCATCAAGATATTGTTTATCATGGTTTTTTTGTTGGTCACGATTAAGCCTTTCCTGATGTTCACGCTTAATTCTTTCCTGCTCACGCTTCAAGTTTTCCTGATATTCACGCTCGATTCTTTCCTGCTCACGCTTCAAGTTTTCCTGATGCTCACGCTCGATTCTTTCCTGCTCAAGCTGAGTATTTAGTGCGAGGACGACATATTCAACAGCTTGATTGAATTCGCTTAAATCAAAAATCACACCTTCTTGGTGGACAACCTGGTTTCTAACAGACGCGATATAACGGGCTTTTTTTACAACATGGCTGGGAATACGGTGCTCAACGCTACCTAAGTATTCATGCAAACCTCGCCCTTCCGCTGCAAAGCCTTCACGCAAAATCGCTTCAATCCTTTTTGAAGCAAGCACGGCAGTTTCAATATGACTCATTGGTCAAATCCTAAGTAGAAAGACACTCCGTGTGTTATCACTTTGGTATGATCCTTACAGTTGATCAGTTCGGCAAACCCGCCCAAGTAAACATGCTCACCTGTAACGCTGGAATATTCAGGGTCAACGTTTTTAATAACCGATAGCTCATACAGGTACACTAGCGCATGTAAAATACTGCTTTTCCCAGAGCTATTAGCGCCAAACAGCATAGTTACTGGGGCAAGCGGGATCACAGCCTTTCGGCGGATGCCTTTAAAGTTTTGGATGGTGATGGACTTTATCTGCATGTTGTTTCCTTAGCTCCCATAAACCGCTTCTAACCGACTTAAAAGTGATGCCTGTACCCGGGTTTCCACTTCAACATCCATTCTGACTGCTACCAAGGTTTGTAGGGTTATGGCGGCTTCAATGTACTGCTTTTGCTCAGTAAAGCTAAAGCGTGGCCAGTTGCTGGCGTGTTTCTTTGCGTTATGGGCTTTTAATAACAGCTGCAAATTATCAGGATGATGTTTACCTGGTGCCTTGCTATTAAGTAATGCAGCAGCATGGTCTACTTCAAAGTCCAGGCCAAAGTAAGCTTTCAGCTGGCGGCTAATGGCTTCAAACTCGTCAATTCGGTATTGCTCAGCAACACTCAGTTGCTCACTGTCGCGTTTGATAATATCAATACGGCGCAGCGGTGCTAAGTCTTCTTCGACCTCTTCAGCCTCATGTTGCTGTTGCTCGCTAGGCGTTAAAAAGCGCACTTTTTTTGGCCGTTCGCTGGCATCAACTTCGACCGAAGCGCCAAAACCACCACTTGATAGGCGAGAGCTTAAGCGTGCGGCAATTTCACGAAGACCTGTGGTGTCATTTTTCTGCTTGGCCGCTTGCGCGTCGGCAGCAACCAGTAAGTCTGGGTATACCTCGGCAACCTTGCAGGCCCACTCAGAGACGGTTAGCCAGTCGCTGGTGAGGCTTAGGGCATGCAAGTATTTATCGTTGATAGTCGTTGTCATACTATTAGTTCACTTTCACCGTCAGGCATAGCTGAGTCTGCAACGGACACAGACATACTCTCAACCTCGCCTAAAGCGGCTTGCTCTTCTAAAGTATCGCAGTAACCAACCATCATATTGTAATGCCCTATTTGTTTCGCCTTGACGAAAATATTCTTGAATACTTGAAGATAAGCAGTATTGGTCTGCACCCCCTGATTTATGTAAAGGTCATCATGGACCGAATGAGAACCATCATTCACCCATGAAAATAGTGACTGACATATAAGCTTCTCCCTACCATCAAAAAGCTCACAAATCTCGTCTTTCTTCATACCGCCCCACATCGTGAAGTAGTTTTCAAGGATCCGTCGAAGTGTGTTTTGCAAGCTGACACTAGAGATATTGTTCTTTTTGACATCGTCCCACAGCAGCTCATATGCTGAACGAATTGGATTTTCAGTACACCGGTCCACTGATGAAGATTGTGATTTTTTGACTAACCAAAAAGATTCGTCACTCATCACAGCATTTGCGGGACGGCGGCTTGGGTTATAGGTAATTTCTTTATGAAAATAGACATTATGCGTTAGAAGAAAAACCTGCTTAATTTGCGCTCGATCAGAACGGCAATCTGCAATAATCCCTTTGATGAGGCTGCTAACGATATACAAAATATCGCTGTCTAAGGACGATATTGGATCATCAAAGACAACAACCCTTGGAGCGCTGACACCATCAGTATGAGTAGAGCCTTGGATTAAATGATAAAAATACAAAAATGTAATAAACGTTTTCTCTCCCTCACTGAGAGAGCGGCTGGCATCCATACCGTTTGCTCTGACGATTTGATAGTGCCGTTGATCCTCTGAAGTTGAAATATAAAAGGAAAAGAATCCGAAACTAATCAGTAATTGATTAATCGCCGTAACAGTTGGCAGGGTTGAAGTGGCTTGCCGCTGCCATTGGTGTAGCTCGGCGCTGAAGTCAGCAAGTTGTGAATTTTTAGCAATAATGCGAGCTTCCATGCCACTAACGGCCTTCGTTAGCCTGACCTTGTTTTTGGTATACTGCGACAGTGTCGTCGATAACTCATTGACTACAAATCTCCATATTTGCTGAGTCAACAATGACTTTTCTGCTGCTCTATTCGCAACAATTTGGTTGTGCTCTAAGGACAATGTATTGGCTGCCGTGGTGAGACTTTGCAGCTCAGCAAGACACGCTTCAATCGGGTGTAATTCAACTTTATGGCTTGGCTCTGCCATTTTTTTTGACAGTAAAGAGATATTGGACTGCAGTAACTCACTCAGAGTCTGTAAATGCGCAGCGTAAAGATCTTTGTCGAGAAAATGATTTTGTATAATTAGATTCTCTTCTGCAATCTGCAAAATCTGCTGGGCAAGTTGTTGGTAGCACTGATGTATCGTACTTATTTTTTGCAGATCATTGGCGTAAGTATCGCTAAAAAACTCTTGTAAATTCAGGGCAAAAGATTCAGGTGTCGTTTGTTGGCAGAATGGGCATATTGAGGGGTCTTCCGCGTGGTAATGCATACCTTGCTTCACCCAATCGCTATTACCAAGATGCTTAATCAATCCAGCGATATCAACGTCTTCATTACCAACAACAGATTTGTTTAGTACTGGTGTTTCATGTAAATCGTTGAAAGCCTGAATATCTAGGTTAATGAACAACGCAACCGCTTGTACAGCATCATCGAATACTGTTTTTGCTTTTTCATTCAATACATCAAAAGTGAAAAGGTCTGCTGTATTTGATTGATGCTCTGATAACACCTTTTCTTTAAACTTCTCAGCACTGGCACGAAAACCAGTAAATGCCACCTGAAAGTAGTCGTCGTATCGCTGCTTTTGCTGCCAGCAGCTTTCTTTTAGCTGTGCTTCCAGCAGTAGAAGTTCGGCTTTTTTTCCAGAATGCCCATCAACACCTGCAAGATTAACATTCAGCTTATTAACTTCATCTGTATGTTTAACAACTTCTTTTTGCAGCCTTGCAATCTCTAGCTCTGCTTGAACTTGGTTTTCTCCAAGGGTAAAAACACCAGCAAGATTCGGGCTTTGTTCAAAGTTTCTCTGCACAAAATCCCGATTGTAAACCATGACCTGCAAAGGATTATGGTGTTGCCAAACTAACTGACAGTGCTGATGGCCTGATGCCTGCTCAAGAATACGGCTAATTGTTGTTTTACCAACGCCGTTAGAGCCGAAAATAAAATTGACCCGGCGAAGATCATCAAGAACCGCAGCTTCACTATATGTTGCAACGGGCGGATTAATTCTGATTTCGTGGATCATACTCTTTCCTTAGAGTTGGCCGGAAAAGGCTTTCTGGCTCAACAATTCAAACGCATCACTGGTTAATGATAAAGAATCATGTTCTTTTTTATTTAGTGAATTTACTGCCAAGAAAATTTCAGAAAACCTTTCCTGGTACAGTTTATCAGGAACCGGAAGTTCAATTTCGTATAGCTCTTTTGTTCGAATACCTTTTACAGTGCTACCACTAGATCTATTTTGGATAAGCCCCTGAATAAATGGATGAAGTAAAAGGTACATTAGATATTCATGAGTAAGCTTACCTTTAGAACGAAGGGCGATTAGGCGCTGACCCACGACAACTTTTTCGTACTTGCCCAAAAGGGCAACATTCCCCAGTGGTGCTTCAGTTGTAAAAAGCAC
>NZ_JAUGZK010000026.1:0-8650 GCF_036327005.1 Alkalimonas mucilaginosa | reverse complement strand
AGAGCACGTTAGTGCTCTGTTTCGAAGGGCCAAAACATCAGCAGCAAAATTCTTACTCAGGATTTTGGATAAAGTTATCACGTATTCGACGAAACTCATTGCTTCGCTTGTAACAGCGCCTGTTATTGTGCCTGGCTATCGAAACTGGCTCCAAGCTCGCTAAGCAATTGCACCATCACCTCGTTTTCGAGCATTTTAGCAATGCTTAACGCACTGTCGCCATATTCATTGGTGGCTTGCGGGTTTAGTCCCTGTGCGGCTAAAAAAAGCACTGCGGCCGTTTGTTCTTTGGCGATGGCCATAATAAAAAGCTCCACTTGATCACGCTTGGTTAACGGGCCTTTGGCTATTAGCGAAGGCCATAGCACTGTTACTTCGTCCAGCTGGCCCCAAAACAGGCCTTTACCGATACGCTCTAATAGCGGCACTGTGGCATCTTGTAAATCCGGAGCAAAGGAATCTAACTGCCAATTTAGCGTGGCATCGGCTTCACCTAACACCACCAGGTTATCATACAATCGAAACGGAAATTGGCGCAGTGACTGGTTGGGTAAATCCGATACTGGCGCAAGCAAACGCCCCAGCTTGTCCCAGTTAGCCCCCAGGCAAGGGTCGGTAAAACCTGTATCGGTAAGCTGAAGCTCACAGCCCAGATAAGGCGAAATTAACTCGGTTAACTGCACCACCGCTGAACTGGAATTTTCAGCTGCTGATAACATTCTGTACCAGCGCTGCCCATGCGCTAAAGCGATAGACGGCAAGCGAGAATCCAATAAATTATCCGCTAAGCCCTGATAACTTTCTTTGTTCGGTAGCCAGCTTTTATCCAGCACAGGCTGGGCTTTTAGCGCATTAAAGTCTGCAGCGCTGTAATGGCATAAATAGAGCGGTAGCCCCCATTTGGGTGAGCTTGGGTTGTGAAACGCCACCTTTGCACAACTCCCCATCGCAGGAAAAGGCACTGCTGTGGGTGGGGTGCTTGCCGGCAGCGTTTCTGCGGCATCAGCTTTTGGCAAACACAAAGCTGCACTAAAAAACACTGGCAGTAAGGAGAATGCTTTAAAAACAGCAACCGGTATTGGTTTAATCATCGGCTTAACGTTCGGTAATTAATGGTTTTGGTTGTTCCACAGCTGCAGGTTGGCAGGTGCATATTTTCAAGCCTAGCGATTACTTAATAAATTTTAGGGGCATATCAAAATAAATTAAAGGGTAATTATTGGTACATAGAGCCCCGATGACCAATCGTAATCCCAAACAAGCCTGCGGAGGAAAGGATAGTGATGTACTGGGTGTGGTTTTATCAACCAACTATGGCTGCGTGATGGCAAGCTATCAATATGCAGAGCATTTGGGATGAAACTGAAAGTAGTAAGATAAAGACAAGCTACTGAAATGAATGGTGCCTAGGGTCGGACTCGAACCGACACGTTGTTTCCAACGGTGGATTTTGAATTAACCGCTTGTATTTTTACGCCATTAAAAACATACTGTTATAAGTGTTTTTTAAAACTATAACATAAACTATCACAGATGACCTACCAGCACCCCACAGGAAAAGCGCGGCTGTACAAACAGGCCGGTTCAGCCAAATGGTATATGGACTACTACGATCAGTATGGCAAAAGGCGACAAGTCAGCACAAGAACCACTGATTTTGATAAAGCCAAACAAATGCTGGACGAGCAGATGCTGGTGTTAAAGCTGGTTCGTGAAAATCGGATCGATCTTGCCCCGCGCAGTTTTGTTACGGTTGAAAAGGCAGTAAACGAAACAATCAAACATTTAGAACAGCGTCAAGCGAGAGGCTTAAAGGAAAATAAGCGCAGTCTCTTAAAAATCATAGAATTGTTCGGACCGTTAGACATTAACAAATTGAAACGAAAAGAACTTTATGAGATTTACAACCGCGAAATGTCAGAGACAATGGTCAGGAACTACAACCGCGCTTTTAAATTGCTGTTTAACCATTGTATTGATTTAGGGTATATCGAGGTTAAACCGGAGCTGCCAGAACCGAGAATCAGCGAGAAAAACAAGCGCACACCAGCAACACAAGAGCAAATCAAATTGCTCCGGCAAAGATTTATCGAGAAATCAGCCACCTCAAAAAACTTGCTCGGCAGGAGCAACTTTATGCTACTGAACCATTTTATGGAGTTACTACTCCTAACAGGCGCTAGGTATGGAGAACTCCGATATTTGCGGTTTGACGATGTCCACCCTCAGAAAATTGGAGAAACTAACGCCTTCGTAATGAACATTAGAAAAAGCAAAACTTCAACACGCCAAATCATTATTTGCCAAAAAGCTTACCGCTGCATACAACTGACAAAAATCCAGAAAAATATACACCACCTCGATACAGAGTACGTTTTCAGCAGGGAGCCTGGTTTTTTTCCTGACTTTACCAGCATTTTAAAGGAAGACAGGAACAGGTATAAAGAATGGTATAACACCAATTGTGTGTTTGACTTTACCTTGTATATGCTGCGGCATACCTTTATTACCGATAAAATCAGAGAGGGTAGAAACTTATTTTTACTCGCACAGCACTGCGGCACCTCAGTCCAAATGATCGAAGATTACTACGCCGATGCCATAGCCAATAAGGACGTTAATTATATTTTTTCTGACGACCAGTTCAGCAAACAGCTACAAAACCAAAGCCTTATGACAGACCTGTTTTAATGATTTTTACCTTTTTAAAAATGCGACAATACAATCTTTAAATGAAAATTATTTGTATTTTAGCTATTGAAAATGGTTTTTTATATGTTACCTGTAAATTAATGACGTATTTTTATATACATGCTTAAAGCGTTATTTACAGTTTGGAATCAAGATGTCTTGGGCTGTAGATGGTCAGGCCGCTTACAAGGGCGATCCAAAGCGGCACCCGCGAGGGTGGTTTCAGATATTAAATCAGCAAAGGCTAAATGAGTGAACAGAGGGGAAAACAACGCTATCACGGTAAAAAAAAGCGGCAGTACGGCAATGAGGTAATATTAAGAGATCACGGACAAAAGGGAGGATAGGCAGCCGCTGCAAGGGTTGTAAGTTTTGTCCAGTCGAATGTGTTCAGCAACAAGATCGACCAAGGTGAAAAAGCACCGAGTAATCCGGATCTAGTCTTAAATGGCTGGGGCTTGGTTTGCCGGTGAAAAAGTAAAGAATTAAGATCACCTAACCCAAATCACAAAATCACAAAATCACAAAATCACAAAATCACAAAATCACAAAATCACAAAATCACAAAATCACAAAACATTTTCGGCGTTTGACATTTTATTTCAATATGTTAGATGTAAATCATAAGTAATGATTTTCAATAACCATTTATTAAGCGCCCTTGCACTTTCGCTGCGCAAAAGTCCTATGACACTTTAAATGGCGCTACCGCGGGTCTAATTCTTTTGGTTAAACGAAAGCCATTACTTACTTTCGAATAACCAAAAAAATTACCAATCATGAGAGAAACAACCGCCCTATTTAAGTTTATCAATTACCGTAAAACGTCCTATAAAAAACCATTCAGCAGCAACCGAAGGCGCATAAACGGACTGGCCCAATTGGAAGAGTCGATCAGGCACAGCCTGCAGTGTTCGCAACAAGAACTAAAAACTGTTGCTCAGTTCAACCCCGATTTGCAGCACCTGTGTTATCTAATGTCCGGTAAAAATAAACGCCTAACCCGTTTTAGCCCTGATAAGCAGATCCGCCAGTGCTATGCTGATAAACAAATTAAACGCATTACCGACCGTTTAAATACTATTGAAAGCGGCACACCTGATCAACTTCAAGCCATTGCAACAGAAAAGCAAAAAACCGATCAGGATACCCAAAACCTGAAATATAGTTTAAGGCGTTTAGGTGAACCATTTAGCAGCATTATCAGCGACAGTAAGACCGAGATAACAGAAGAACAGATTAACGCGATCAGAGACCTTGCTGAGCAAGATCCTGAGATTAAACGAGTAAAGCAAAAACTCAACACGGTTGCGAGGTACGCCAAAGCTCATAATCAGCGAATAGCGTTAAACAACAAAACAAACCTGCAGGCAAACAGCACCGTGTTGGCGCACGAAGCTATTTTTACCATACCAGTGCATAACGGTGTTGAATTGGACAGCCAGACAATGCTGGGAATTATCAGCAGTTTTTATGAGAAGTATTTGCCAGACTTTGCCATTATGTTCGCGGTATATCACGCCAATGAAAAACTGGCAGAAGATCAAACCGGCAACCATGTACATATTTTTGTTGATGGTTATAACCAGAGCAGCGGCAAATATGACCTGCCTAACCAAATCAGACTATTAGCTGATAAATATGCCCGATTTTACAAACTGCCTGAAATAGGCACTGATAAACAACTATCAACAGATAAAAATCAGCGTGTAGGCGAATATATCCAGCAGTTGTTTTACCAACACGCTAACAAGCACCTGAAAGGCCAGGATCTAAAATTGGCATTTTTACCCAATACGGACGAACGTCAGAAAATCAGAACCGAGATCAGAAAGCAGGCCGATTTACCAAAGCACCAACGCAAGTTTAGTTTTTACAACCGCGCCAAAGAGCAAACCGAACAACTTAAAAAAGAGGCTAAAAAGGCGATTGACGCGGCAAAAAAAGCTGAGGCGATAGCAGAACAAGCCGAACAGAAAACACAGCAGGAAAAACAGCATTTAGCACTATTACAGCAACAGCAGCAAGCTTTCGCTGATAAACTGAAAGAGATCGAACTGGAAACACATTTTTTAACCTATCAGGCAGATCAGGCCAGAAAGGACGAAGAGGAAGCCAAAAAGTTTTTAGATTTTGTATTCAGGTTAAGCGCAGCATTAAACAACTGGTGGAATACTCTTATAAAAAGAGTACCTGAGCTTGTGAGAATTAAAGCAGCAGCTGAAGTATTAGAGGTACTGGACACCTGTCCATCCCCTGAAAATAAGCTGATTAAATTAGAGGTTAATAATATTCTTGAGCGAGAATTTAAAAAAGCTTGCGAGCTTGAAAACAGGTTTGGGTCATTAGAAAGCACTAATATTTCTAACGCAATAAGCAGAAAAAAATTTACACAAAAATAGCAAAGTCTATCTTTTCAGAATTGGCTAATGACTTTTGCTATAAAAATCATCCTACGTTTATAAAAAGCGCAGGATAACCCCTAAAAAATAATAAATACAATTACTTAACTCAACCAAGCCGTCAAAACACTTCAAAAGAAAAATGAAAAAAATAACTAAATTTTAATTTTTTTAATTTGTCAAGAAAAATATATTGACAAAGCTTATAACATTTTGTTACTATAGGTGCAACTTAAGAGACATATTTAAGTCCGGATATTGAAATAAACAACCGGTAAAGCTAAAAACCAAAGGAATAAACCTGTTGTAAGGCTCTCCCTGTCTTAACAAAAATTCTCCTTGGCATTATGAAATCTTTGGGCTTACCCATTTTTTTCACCAGATACAACATGTGTTGAATCGTTAGCCATTTTCAAAAGGAGAATTTAATATGAAAAAAGAATATAAAAATCAAGAATTTAATGAATTATTTTCGATAGTCAACTTGGTTGTGCGCATTCGTAATGTCTTGCCAAAACCCGAACAAGATCGACTTCTGGAAGAATTCATAAAAAGTATAGATTTATTTAGAGAATCTGCGTCTGCAATAAAAATGTTCTTGGGTGTACCCTTTAATAAAGATAAAGATAAGGTATTTGCTTGCAATCAGTTACTTAATAAAGAGTGGGTATATCAATTTATTTATGAATGCTTAAACAGCGGTTTAAAGCCTAAAAAAATAAATG
This sequence comes from Alkalimonas mucilaginosa, assembly GCF_036327005.1. NCBI lineage: Bacteria > Pseudomonadati > Pseudomonadota > Gammaproteobacteria > Alkalimonas > Alkalimonas mucilaginosa. Next base: position 2,832 of record NZ_JAUGZK010000026.1, on the reverse strand, counting down.
AATGGTTAGAAAAACTAGAGTTGGATTTTCATGTAACTTTAGATTGTGCAGCACCTGTATTAAATTACGTAATAAATCAAAGTAATAGCACTGATAGCTTTATACTGCCCATCCCTGCCATTGTTAATGGAGGGCGTAAAAATGTATAAAATGTTAAATGAAAAGACAATGGTACTTACTGATATGGTAATAGTGATCGATAACGAAAATTATTACCTTGGAGTAGTTTTCGAGCCTGTGGTTGATTTTGCAAATCGAAGTTATACAAAATCAATTCGAGAATACAGGCTATATCGTTATAAGCATGGTAGGTTTCGATATGTCATACAAGTTCCAACAGTTTTAATTCAACACTGGTCTGGCACACTAGAAGCATTAGCCGCGTAGATATCAAGAAACGCGTCACTCTATACTTAGAGTATTTTTATGCGAAAGACAACATTTTACCGTCAAGCAGCTCCTATTTAACGAGCTGCTTTTTAGTAATACTGCACACCCTTTACTCTTTAAATAGTAAGCTGCTGTTTTATATGAAAATCCTCTTTTTTCAGACATCTTAAATGCCAGCTACTTCATACACATATCACCATTCTTAAATCAAATTTTTCCAACGTCTTGTTGAATTGGCAAAAAAACTACTGTATAAAAGCACATAAAGCCACTAATGAATACTATGGTCATCATGAGCGCGATTGCACTAAATTCTGTAGACAACTACCTGCCAATTAATCAACTCCATCAAGGTGATACTAAAAAGCTGATTCATCTGCTTGAACCAGAGTCTATAGCTCTAAGTTTTTGGTCTCCACCATATTTTGTCGGAAAACAATACGAAAAAAATGAAACTTTCGATGACTGGCAAGAGCTACTAAAGACCACGATTCAAGGCCACTTCAGCGCATTAACTAAGGGTGGTTTTCTGGTAATTAATATTGATGACATCCTCGCATTTGCCGATCCGCAAATGCCGAAGGTACAAGCTCCAAATAAATCTAAACTAAGGAGTGGTGTCACTAAAGAGGATGTTCTGGCTGCTAAAAAAATGTACCCTGACTACAACAGAAGGCAGTTAGCAGCGATCTTGGGTTGTAGTGAACAAACTGTAGATCGAAGATTGAACGGCAATAATATTCGAGGAGGAAAATACTCTCTTCAAACAAGAGTACATTTAACCGGTCATTATTTAGAGAGATATGCATATGAGTGTGGCCTTTATTTATATGACAGAAGGGTTTGGGTGAAAGATCCAACTTGGCAAAACTCCCAATGGCACTCAAGTTCTTATAGAGCGGTAAGTGAGTTTGAACATTTATATTTTTTCTGGAAACCAGGCGAAACCGTGATTGATAGAAACAGATTAGCCCCCTCAGAGTGGTCAGAGTGGGGCAGTCGAGGTGTGTGGAATATTAGATCTGTTAGATCAAATAGAGATCACGAAGCTCAGTTCCCAATTGCATTAGCTGATAGGGTAATAAGACTTCTGACAGATGAGGGAGATACAGTTCTTGATCCATTTATGGGAAGTGGAACTACAGCTCTAGCAGCAATTAAAAACAAGCGTAACTATATCGGCTTTGAAAGAGAACAAAAATACATAGATCTGGCTAGAACTAGAATAGAAGAGGAACTCAATCAGTATACGATTCCTCTCCTTTAAAAATACTACATCCTTGGTTTCAAAACAGGCTGTCCGTCAGAAGAGTAATCTATCTTTTGACAACGCCAGCTTTGAAACTTTGCCAATGGATCAAGTTTTATTCTTGTCCTCTTTCTTTCAACATGAACCTCATCTTTACCGGGTGTCAGTAATCCTGGTATACGTTGAGACAAATTCGGACCGTCAAATAGAATTAGTCCATTCGGAACTGATATAAGTTCAAGACACTTTAATGGCTGTTGGCCAAGCGAATGAACTTCATATACAATTTTTATGTAGAAAGTTAAAGTCGGAAGGACTTTTCCATCTATTATATAAAAGGGTGGTAGTTCGGGCCTAAATTGCCTGGTCATCTTAGGCCCTGTCATATTTACTAAGTCGTTATATACAAGCTTACTACCTTCCTCAATCATCCCATTACCAGTAACTTGGTTTGGACTGCTAACAACTTCATTAGGATTATCGTTTGGACCAGTAGATTTTGCGTCTATATGAATGAACGCGTTTCTACACGTAAATCTTATGTCGTGGCCGTAAGGAGCACCGACAAATCTTACATCATCAAAGTAGGAGGCTATTTGAGAATACAAGTAACCTTCGATCACTTTCTCACCAACTTCACCCCAAGGGAAAGCCTCTCCCCTTGGTTTATGGCCTCGCTGAATAGGTGCATACCTTTCCCAATAACTATTCAAATCAGACGTTTTATCAAAATCCTGCTTTATTTTGACCGCATTATTTAGCAGCAATTTGCTCAGAGTATGCGTTGTTTGTTCCTCCAACTCGATTAAAGAAACACCACCATCAGCAATCAACAAATCCCTAGCATCCATGTACTCTTTAATAGTATCCAAGTATTCAACCTTCCATAAGTGTGGATAAATTACAGCCAAGAGCTTTTGCAAGCCTTGAGATATTTAGAATTGATATGTTTCTCTCGCCTCGTTCAATTGAACCAATATAGGTACGATGGAGACCACAAAGATCCGCCAGTTCCTCTTGTGAGAGATTTCTCTGTAATCTGATCGTTCTTAGTCGATAACCGAAAGCGACAAGAAAAGCAGATTCTTCTGGTAAGTAATTGTTCATGATTGGAATATTGCTGAAATGAAGATTATGCGTCTACAGACTATAAGTAGCTTATCAAGCAAAAAAAAACGCCCTTGAAGGGCGTT
>NZ_JAUGZK010000025.1:0-10070 GCF_036327005.1 Alkalimonas mucilaginosa | reverse complement strand
AAAAGGACCCTAGGGTCCTTTTTTTAGTGCTGGTCTGGTTTAAAGTTGACCGGGCTTAAAGCTATCCACGCTGATGGCTTCAAAACGCAATTTGTTCATATGATGCAACTGCTCCGCTTGTTCAGCGGTGACAATACCAGCGGCCTCTGCCTCTGTAATGGCTTGCTCCATCGGTACTTTGCGGCTGATTTTGCCATCGCGTTGCGCCAGTAGAATAGCTTTTAATTGCGGTTGCGCCTGATGCATCTCGACAAAAGCCTGCTCCATTAAACCGGTTGGATCCTGTTCGCCCTTGCCAAGGTAACAAAGGTGCGTTAAGCGATCTCGGATCACACCTGGCTTGGATAATGCGTCGCAAATGTCCATACAGATATCGTCGGCCGGCATTTTGTAACCAATACCAAATGGGAAAATCAATCGCTTCAATACCACCGCCACGGCTCTGGCCGGGAAGTTGGCAAAGAAACCATCAAAAGCACGGCCAATCTCTGCCAGCGAACGCTGCAAATTGTAATGCACGAAAGGCAGATCCGCTTGTTGACGACCATTGTCTTCATAGAATTTTAATACGGCAGATGCCATATACAGATGGCTGAGCACATCACCTAACCGGGCCGACAGCATTTCTTTGCGTTTTAAATCACCACCCAGCATCAGCATGGAGATATCCGCGGTCAGTGCCAGGGCGCGGCTCATACGGCTAAGTTGTTTGTAATACCGTGCTGTTTCGCCAGCCATCGGGCTTTTATTAAAGGCAGCAGCCGTCAGTCCTTGCCACAAACAACTAAAGGTATTGCCAAGCGCAAAGCCAACATGACGCAGCAACAAGCCATCAAATTGCTTTAAACCCTCATCCGTATCAGGATTCGCTGCCGCTTGCAGCTCCGCCAACACATAGGGATGGCAACGGGTCGCACCCTGACCAAAAATCATCAGGTTACGGGTTAATATATTGGCACCTTCTACGGTAATGGATATCGGCACTCCCATGTAGCCGTGTGCCAGATAGTTTTTGGGCCCCAATTGAATAGCGCGACCGGCATGAATATCAAAGGCATCATTTAACACGGTGCGCGACATTTCGGTCATATGATATTTGGCAATTGCCGTTACCACACCAGGGCTCAGTTTTAAGTCAATGGCTCCTGCTGTCATCACCCGCATAGCTTCCAGACCATAAGTAAGGCCGCCAATACGGGCAAAGGCTTCCTGGACTCCTTCAAACTTACCAATGGACAGGCCAAATTGCTGACGCACATAGCTGTATGCCCCGGTCATCCGACTGGCCAGATGGCCTGTGGCGGTAGCCAGTGCCGGCAAGGAAATACCTCGGCCTGCTGATAAACACTCGACCAGCATACGCCAGCCACGACCGGCATAATCTGGCCCACCAATGATCCAATCTAAAGGAATGAATACATCCTTACCGTAGGTGGTGCCATTCATAAAGGCCATCCCCATTGGGAAATGGCGGTCACCAATCTCAACACCCGGGTGCGACGTCGGGATCAACGCACAGGTAATGCCAATCTCTTTCTTATCGCCCAGTAAAGCATCCGGATCAAACATCTTAAAGGCCAGACCCAGCACCGTCGCAACCGGTGATAAAGTAATGTAACGTTTATCCCAGTTCAAACGGATCCCTATCACCTCTTTGCCTTCAAACTCACCTCGGCAAATCACACCCGTATCCGGAATACCGCCGGCATCCGAACCGGCTTCAGGACCAGTCAACGCAAAACAAGGTACATCACGGCCATCGGCCAAACGGGGCAGCCAGTAATCTTTTTGCTGATCCGTACCGTAGTGCATCAGCAATTCGCCCGGGCCTAAGGAGTTAGGCACCATCACCGTTACCGCAGCAGTCAGGCTGCGGCTGGCAATACGTGAAACAATGGTCGAATTAGCAATCGCAGAAAAACCACGGCCACCGTAGCTCTTTGGAATGATCATGGCAAAGAAGCCTTCCTGCTTCAGGTAATCCCATACCTGCTCCGGCAGATCACGTTTATTCTGCACAATGTCGTAGTCATCCAGCATAGCAAGCAGGGTTTCCACCTGCTCATCCATAAAAGCCTGCTCATCCTCATTCAGTTTAGGCTTCGGGTATTGGTGCAATTGCTGCCAATCTGGTTTGCCTTTGAATAATTCACCATCCCACCACACATCCCCGGCTTCCATCGCTTGCTGTTCAGTTTCCGACAAAGGCGGCAGGATTTTTTTAAATACCTTAAACACCGGGGCTGAAATTAAGGCACGGCGAATGGGGGTAACCCCAATCAATACCGCTAGTGTAATTACAAGGATAAGTAACAAAGTCATGGTTGTGTCCTTAGAGTGTGGCTTGCGCCATAGAATCAAATGGGTGGTTCACAGGTGCGGCGATACCTGCAGCCAGATAAGGTAATAACCGCCGAATCACACTTTCAATATCAGATTCTTGCTGGTAATCCGCAGCGGCAATGTCAAATAATGCTTCACTGGAAGCCATGGTAAATACCACTGTTCCCAGTGAAAAGTGCAAACGCCAAAAAATCTCCGCTGCATCTAATGCCGGGCAAGATTGTTGCACCAGCAAAACAAACTTATTCAGCACAGAACCATAATGATGACTGATAAACTTTCGCAAATGTCCTTGTACATCAGTATAGCCCCGCCCCAGCAATTGCAAAAACAAGGTGGTCCCTTTTGGTTTCACCTGCTCCAGATCCAGCAAAGGTTGCACAAAGACAGCAAGCACTTCTGGTAACCGGGTTGCTTTTTGCCGTGCCAGCAGCAGTTCAAACTGCAGTTCCAACCTTGGCATCACAACTTGCAGATAGCGTTGCAACACCGCCTGAATCAAAGCTTTTTTAGAGCCAAAGTGGTAATTTACTGCGGCTAAGTTCACTTCAGCATTGCTGGTGATTTGACGCAGTGAGGTATCGTTAAAGCCACTCTCAGCAAACAGGCTTTCGGCTGCATCCAGGATTTTCTGTTGAGTCTGTTCTCGGCTCATGCGGACTCCATTTCAAACGCTTGTTTGAAATGTACGTTTGAATCAAAAAACTGTCAAGCACTAATCCGATGAGTTAAATAAACCCTGCAGTACTGTCAGAGCGCCCTGCACTGCAGGGCCAAAGCGGTGCGCTTTTAATGGATAGACAAAATGGCCTCAGCCAATACAGCACTCAGGCGGTCTTTGTAGCCGGCAACGGTTTGCAATTCTTCATCCGTCAGAGGATGTTTTTCCAGCACTCTGACCATGTGCAGTGCCAACTCTTTCTGGCTTGCCGATAAGCCGCTGTCATCGCACATCACAACCAGCACCTTCAGCACACTGATGGGGATCTTATGATTGTTTGGTGTTAACTCCATCGCTTGCTCCAGGGCTGAAAGCGCGGCGCTAAACTTCTTTTTCTTAAAAAATTCAACCGCCATATTCTGCAGTTGTTTTGGCGTAAAATGCACCCGCTCCTGTTCGTCGCACTCCTGTTCCACGTATTTTTTTACTACCAACCCAGACAGGTTATCGGATGAAATTTGTTTTTTCACCGCATCCATAATCAGTGCGGCTTCTTCACGTCGTCCTAGTTCATGGAACACTTTGGCTTTATCCAGGTTATCATCCAGTGAAACAATAGGCCGTACGGACACATGCAAATCAATCAGATGTTCCGCTTTTTTTCGCTCGTCATTGGCCAGCAGCAAACGAGCTTTGGCAATAGTAAGCTGCTCTTTGAATAAAGCTGCATCTTTGTAGTCTTTTTCCAGTGCCTGGATCTGGCGGTCGGTTTGTTGCAATATTTTTTTTGAGCGCTCGTTATTCAGCGTTTGTGCTAAATCCAAACCGGCGCGGATCACATTTAAAGCCAGTACCGGTGAATCATGCAGCGAGTTTTTTGCATGCTTTGCCATCGCCTGAGTCGCCAGGTACTGCCCTTCAAAATCGTGTGTCAACCGGGCCAAATCCCATACTTTCTTGTTGCGTTCAATATTTCGCGGCGCTATCGCCACCGCTTTCTTTATTTCATCGTAGGCGCGATCAAAGTCCTGCCGCTCAATATAATACTGTGCCAATAAATCATAAGTGGCAAAACGGGTGTCCACCCTATCCGTCATCTCGCTTAACAATGCCTCTATCTGAGCCATTTTATCTTGTTTTAACAGAGCATTGACGTACCCCAGGTGAACCCAGGACATCTGATGCTTTTGCATCAAGGCCACATAAAAGCGCTCTGCTTCTTCGTACTCCTGCAATTTCAGCAATGCCTCCCCTTTCATTCTTTGCAGCTGCAAATGAAAACGGACTAACTTTGGATTCAGCAAATGTCTCTCAACCAGATAAATGGCTTTGCTGTAATTTTTTACATCAATGGCTTCGTACACATCAAACAGAGTACGCTTAATGTTCAATACCTGAGGCAAGCGAAGTTTTACCCGGCCTCTGTCCAGCGGTTTTACCCAGAAATCATCCGGCTGCAACTCCACAATGCTATTGACCAGGCTTTCATCCGTTTCTGCACTTAGAAAAATAAGCACCGTACGCTTCGACACATAGCCTTTAAATTTCATTTCTTCGAGCAGGTGAAAACCGTCTTTATCGCTTTTGACATTAAAAGCACAAATCACAATATGAAAGCGATGCTGCTCACAAAGGCGTAAGGCATAGTAGGCATTTTCAGCGTATTTAATCTGCCGGATCCCCAATTCATCGAAGGCTTCTTTTAGCAAGTTATGCACCAGGTATTGGTCATCCACTATCAATACCTTCAACGCATCAAGGTTGCTTAAGTCCGCTTTATCCATACACCAGGATCCTTTCAGTTTGCTGAGGCAGCTAAATCTTAATTTATTCAATGAGTATAGCGTCCGACAAAATGACCGCCATGCAAAATGGTCTGGAATTGCCAGACAATACTGACTGAACCACATCCGTAACATAGCTGGTGTTTAGCCGGACATTCAAGTAAAATACGCGCCCTTTTATCAGCACGGTGTTCCAGTATGTCACAGCCTAAAGTCGGATTTGTTAGTTTAGGATGCCCAAAGAATCTGGTGGATTCAGAGCGTATTCTGACGCAACTAAAAAGCGATGGGTATCAGATCGTTCCGACCTACGACGATGCGGAACTGGTGATCGTCAATACCTGCGGCTTTATCGACAGCGCAGTGCAGGAGTCTCTGGACACCATAGGGGAAGCCTTGGCAGAAAATGGCAAGGTGATCGTGACGGGCTGCCTGGGTGCTCGCGAAGATGAAATCCGCCAGGTACATCCTAATGTGTTGGGTATTACCGGACCCCACGCTTATGAGAACGTACTGCAGCAGGTTCACAGCATTATCCCCAAGCCGAAGTATGATCCTTTTACCATGCTGGTGCCTGATCAGGGAGTTAAGCTGACCCCACGCCATTACGCCTATTTGAAAATCTCCGAAGGCTGCAACCACCGTTGCACCTTTTGCATTATCCCATCGATGCGCGGAGATCTGGTCAGTCGTCCCATTGGCGAAGTACTGGATGAAGCACAACGGCTGAAAAATGCCGGCGTGAAAGAATTGCTGGTAATATCTCAGGATACCAGTGCTTATGGGGTTGATGTTAAACACCGCACCGGGTTCTGGAATGGACAACCAGTAAAAACGGACATGCTGGCACTATGCCAGGCGCTGACCGGAATGGGCATCTGGGTACGGCTACACTATGTCTACCCTTACCCACATGTGGACCAGGTGATCCCACTAATGGCAGAAGGTAAGCTACTGCCTTATCTGGATATTCCATTTCAGCATGCCAGCCCACGTATTTTAAAGCTAATGAAACGGCCAGGCCAGGCCGAGCGTACGCTGGAGCGCATTAAAAAATGGCGGGCTATCTGCCCGGAGTTAACCATTCGCTCCACTTTCATCGTGGGCTTTCCTGGCGAGACAGAAGAAGACTTCCAGTTGTTGCTGGACTGGTTGCAAGAAGCACAACTGGATCGGGTTGGTTGCTTTAAATACAGCCCGGTGGAAGGCGCCAAAGCCAATGAGCTGGCAGAGCCGGTACCGGAAGAAGTAAAAGAAGAGCGTTATCACCGCTTCATGCAAACGCAGCAAGCCATCAGTGCCGCACGGTTAGAGCGTAAAGTGGGCCAGCAACTGACTATTCTTATCGATGAAGTAACAGCTGATGGCGCTATAGGCCGCAGCGCCGCTGATGCCCCAGAAATTGATGGTGTTGTCTATCTGGATGACAGCAGCGGGCTAGCTCCTGGCATGTTGGTGCAGGTGCTGGTCACCCGCACCGATGCTTACGATTTATGGGCCGAGCGCCTGGCATAATTCAGCCTGGTGTAGCCTGTTGCGGCAACTGCTGCTGCAACAGCTCGGCCAGGCGCTGATAAGCAGGCTCCAGCCTATCCTGTTGCCGCCAGGCCAGATACATAGGTCGCCATAGCCCTTCTTCCCCCAGCGCCAGTGATGCAATCAAGCCCTGTTGCACATAAGGCTCTGCCATCCAGCCTGGTAATACGGCCACCCCCTGGTTGGCAGCCACCTGCTGAATCATCTGACTGCCTTGGGCAATGGGCTTTACCCTGCCCTGAAAATTGTGACCCTGCAGGAAAAACCGGAACACATCCTGACGCTGTGGTGGCACCGGGTAGCTCAGCAGGGTTTCCTGCAACAGTTGTTCGGGTTTCAGCCAGCTCTGGCTGGCCAGCGGATGTTCAGGACTCACCAGCAAGCGCAGCTCCATCGGATACAGATAATGATAATGCACATGCTGCAACAGGCGCTGATCACTGGTGACCACCAGATCCAGTTCCTCTTGCAGTAAAGCTTCAATGGCCTGATGCTGAATGCTGGCCGATAAATCCAGCTCTACATCGGTTTCTTGCTGCAAAAATGCTTTGATCGAGGGTAAAAGCCAGTGATAACAAGCGTGGCATTCCACACAAAACCGGATCGCCGCCTTTAGGTTGCTCTTGCCCTGCTTCAGGGTTTGCTCCGCAGCACGTACAGCAGGTAGTACCTGCTCAGCTAGTTGCAACAGCAAAGTACCGGCCGGCAAAAACTGCAAAGGATCTGTTTTGCGTTCAAATAAAGCTTGTTCCAACCGATGCTCCAGCTCTTTCAACTGATGCGATAACGCCGACTGCGTCAGGCAAAGCAAACTGGCCGCCTCGCTCACCGAGCCCGTTTCCCGCAATGCTTCGATAGCTTTTAAATGTTTTAACTCAATCATAATGAAGTGTCTTCAACCTGTACTGGCCATTAGTTTCATTTGCAAGCGTCATCATAATTGGCATAGACAGACATATCAACATCTGGACGTCCAAAATAAATATTTCAAACAGGAATTCATGCTGGTGCTAAGTTATTACAGTGATATGGCTTAATTTCCCTGATGAATGGCCATGACCAGTGCTGCACCAACATCTGCAATCGCTTGATTTCGCTCTGAAAGGGAAGATCCTGTTTCTGTGATATAAAGTGCAACAACGATAGGCTGGCGCTCTGGTGGCCATATTATGGCAGTGATTGACCTTGAACCGAACTCGCCGGAGCCGGTTCTATCTGCGACAACCCAGCCTTTGGGCACAGCCGCCCGGAAAAGCCCATCAGCCACCCGATTTCTTTCCAGCCAATTGCGAAGCTGCGCCTTAGACTCTACAGATAACAGGTTACCTAACAACAATCCCTGCATAGTACTCACCATCGCATTTGGTGTTGTTGTATCCCTGACGTCACCTGGCCGCGCCTCATTAAGCTCTGTTTCCCACCGGTCAAGACGTGTTGTATCATCTCCCAGCAGTTTAACGAACCTTGTCACAGCTTCAGGCCCGCCCAGAGCCTGCAGAATCAAATTTGCAGCCGTGTTGTCGCTTGTGGTCAGTGTTGCTTCACACAACTCAAAAAGCGTCATGGCCTGACGGTCGGCAAACTCTGCAGTTACCGGAGAGTAGGTGACTAAATCTGCGCTCGAAAAGAAAACTTCCCTGCTTAGTTGCAGCTCCCCTTTGTCGGCGCGGTGCAATAAGTCGGCACATGCCAGAGTTTTAAAGGTGCTCAGCAGTGGAAATCTCTGATCAGCCTGATATGCCCAGCGCTGCCCCGTCTCCAAATCGTAAGCAGAAAAGCCCACCCGGGCATCCAGTGATTCGGCAATCTTATCTAAAGCAGCAACCACAGGATCATTAATTTCACTGAGTGCAACGGGAGGCAGCCATGCAACAAGAAAAACAAGCACCGCGGGTAGAGCTCCCTGCTGCCAAAATAAAACCATTACCTTCAGAGGCGCTAGCTTGGCTAAGCTATACACCGGCCAGAACCATTTCTTTGATCTTTACCGCTTTTTCAAAGTGATCCAGTTTGTGTGTTTCTATCCACCACCGGGCCGCTTCCATCAGAAGCTCCGGTTGATCGTTTTTGTTCTTAAAAAATGCATAAAACGACAGGCCTACCGTCGCGCCCTTTTGCTCAATTTTCAGATCACAAACTTCGACCATCTTTTCCCTAAGCTCTTTTCGCAATGCTGTAGCCCTCTACCAGATTGCTCACATCAAGTCCAAATTTAACACGAGGACCAGCAACGTGATAGAGGTTTGCAGCCAGCTAGCGCAATAAACGCGTTACTTGGAAGCATGCAGCAACAAGCACTCATTGAGCATGAGACAAGACTGACCACGACCGCACGCAGAAGACTCAATGACTTACTGTTTCAGCTGAGCTAGATTTGTTCCTCGTTAAGAAAAGAGTGGTAAGTAATGCAGCAGTAAGAAATGTTCCTATTGGAAAGATAAATATAGCAAAACCTGAAACCATTATAGAGAACCAAAAAATCCATCTGGTTCGATACCGCAGCCCGGCAATGGATATAATTAATAAAGCGATTCCAGGAACAATTAAACCTACTCCCAAGATTGTAAGCATACTGCCTATTGAGCGTTCATCTGAAGTCACTTGTGTTTCTTTTGTCTCAAAAAGCGATATTGCTTGAAAGTCCGAATACATTGAGAATGCGGTACTAGCAAGGCCAATTGGTAATACTAACAATAACAAAACAGCGACAATGGCAACATACCTACCAATTTTTTCATTTTTCACAACCAAAATCCTTTATAAGCTACGTAACGCAAAGCTTTGGCACGGCTGCAGCGCAGCGTAAGGCGCCCCAGCCGCGCAAGCGGTGACAACGCCTTATTATGTGTTTTTAACCAAAGCATCAACTATCTCAGAGGCTTCTTTTAAACTTGCACCAGTGATTTTACGATAAAGCCTGATTGCTTTTAGCCTATGACCTGCTTTTATAGCCTTACTCACTTCAACTGGGACGAGAGTAGTATCGTCAAACTCAATACCAGTGTGCTTGATAAGAGCATCTATTTTGACCTCTAGGAATCGAATTTTCTTCCGATACTCTTCAAGGAGCAAGTAGAGATATAATCCTAAAGCAACCAAAACGGGAGCTAAAAATCCAAAATACTCAACCAAACCATCTACTCCTTAAAAAACATAAACATAGTGACTCCCCACAAAGTGCCTCCGAGTTGGAGGGTTGGGCCGCGAAGCGGCGTTTTGGTGGTGATTCTGTTAGCACCTAGCCGCCGATGTACGCAATTTGGTATCTTTGACCAAAGTTTTCAATTAACCTGTCCAGAGATGCCAAGTTCATTTCATTAGGTTTAAAACCTTTACCATATTTGGCAAGGTTATCTCTATATTGTTAGACATACTGCGCAGCAACCATGAATAACGGCAACCAAACAGCAATCGATAAAAACATAACACCCGTAATGGCAAAAAATGCTGCGCTACCAGCAGCATGTGAAAAATAAACTGTTGGACGACTGGCAAGGTGCTTATGAAAGTTATTCGCAATAGCCTGAAACGTTGATGTGATTATTTCCCACTGATACCGCACCCAGGTAAAAAAGGGTTTAAGCGCGAGCAGCAAGCATGAGAATGCCATCTCCAAACCTGCTACCTCTACAAAAAGCAGCAGGTAACCGGCAAATGGTGTTGCTACTAAAATAGCTAAGAGCATCAGTGCTCTTTTTAGCCAAACGTGACGATTCAGAAAATCCATCTAATGTCCTTATTTTTGC
>NZ_JAUGZK010000024.1:0-11722 GCF_036327005.1 Alkalimonas mucilaginosa | reverse complement strand
GCGCCGTACAGCAGCCTGATACACCCAACTGGCAAACACTGTTGCAACAAGCCGATCAGGCACTGTACCAGGCCAAGGCTGGTGGGCGGAATTGTGTGGTCTTTGCTACCCCCACTGAACTGGCCGATGCGATAGCTTGTAGCTAAACGGTTAGCTTAGACCTTATGGCAGTGCACTTTATCGGAGATAATGGTTTTGAAAAACTCCGCCTGATCACCTATGTTTATAGTATGCACTTATCCTCATAGGTGTCTCAGTGTCTCGCTATTACCTGCATATTGCTGTACTGGTGGCTATATTCAGCCCTTTTGTTTATGCAAGCAATGCAGCCGCAACCTTGCATGAAGCCGAGGCTTACCTAACAGTTCAACCAGCGCGCACCATAAGTTTGCTGGACAACATGCCAGCACCTGACAAGCTCCCCCTTCATCTTGCCATTCAACGCAATATTTTGTTACTGCGTGCAGCCGTACCAACCAATGATATGGACAGATTGTTGCAAGTGCTCGATGCGCTCTTTGAACATCAACAGCATGCTGACTTCCAGCAAGAACTAACCGCAATTACCAGTGCCCTGGGCATTTGGCTTCGGCGAAACAATTACCTGCATGATGCCCAGATCAGCCTTAGCTGCTCATACCGACACAGTAAGACAGAGCGTCAACGCCTTACACTGACCAACAGCATGGCCTTGGTAGCCAGACAATTAAATGACATCGACCACGCAAAAACCCTCTTTGAAGAAGCCAGACGAATGGCATTGCAATCTGGCCAAATGAACATAGCCGCGATGACAGAGAATAATCTGGGTTTACTGGCATTGCATGAAGGAAACCTGGCCGCCGCCGAGCCACATTTTCGCGCGGCACTGGCACAGTATCAGGCCATGGACCATCGGGCGGGAAAAATATCAGCCGGCATTAACCTATTGTTTTATTTTGTTTTGCAACACGATGTCACGAACTTCCAGCGCTTGTATCCGCCAACCTCTACCCTCACAACCAACTTTCCGAACGAAGCCAAACAAGCCTTGCTGCTCTGGTTGCATCAAAGGTATCTGCAACTGCAAGGACATGCTATTGACTTGCAAACCAAGCAACAACTCAGCGACGCCTTCGAGCAACTGGAAGACAACCACGTAAAAATACTGATTCAACGCTACCTGGCCGGCGAATTGGGCGTGGATGTGCACGCAGACCCCATCATCAACAACCAAGGCTTCAACCGCCCTTGGTTTAACAGCGTAGTAGCATGCAACTGGCCAACACTCAGCAGTGAAAAACAACAAACAGCTGGGACAATTGGCCAGATTGGTCAGAAAAACGCAGGGCTTGGATCAACTGGCTGCCGCTAAAGCCTGCCATCACATAACGGCACAGAAGGTGAGTTAAGAATGCTAAGGCAGATTTGCAGCCTGGCAATCGCTGAGAGGGTGCAGCGGTTAATTTAGCGAAACAAAACGAATCTCCAACCCGATCGGCTTTGTCGATTGATTAGATACAGCCTCGGTTTCAGCATCAACTGGATTAGCTTCGACCAGGAATCATCTGTTACTATTGTTTTTGACATGATGGAATGCTGTGTGGTTGTTTTTTGGCTAAAATAATTATACCAGCGCATGATGCCGACTAAAAACTCACCACGAAAGATCAACAGCCCAGGGCTGCAGAGCAAAGAAATATATGTTTAAAACGTTTTACATCATTTGTATGTTTTTTTGCTTTTTTTCCCTTCCCATTAAAGCAATGCCAAGTATTTCCGATGCTGACTGGCAGATTATGAACACGTTACCAAGTATCAATGGTGAGGTTAACGCTATTGCCATTGCTGATAATGGTGATGTTTACATTGGGGGCAGTTTTACGGTTTTAGGTGCCTTGTCAGTTTCTGGAATTGCCAGGTGGGATGGTGAGGCCTGGTGGTCCTTAGAGAGCGGAGTCGCGGGCACTGTCCATAGCATCAAAATCCACGATAGCCAAATTTATATAGGTGGCAGCTTTAATCATGCAGGCGGGATCGCTGCGCAAAATATAGCGAAGTGGGATGGCTCACAGTGGCAGGAGATAAGCTATGGGGTCAATGATACGGTGTATGCACTTGACATTGACGCCGATGGATCACTGCTAGTTGCTGGCAGTTTTACTCTGGCAGGTGCTGTTATTGCAAACGGGATCGCTCGGTGGGATGGAACCAATTGGTCTTCATTAGGCGCAGGGGTCAATGGTGATGTCAGAGCCTTAGTTAGACACAATGACGAGTTGTATGTGGGGGGTAGCTTTACCACAGCTGGCGGTATTACCGTTAATCGTATTGCCAGATGGGATGGGAACAACTGGTTCGGTTTGGCTACAGGCGTTAATGGCAGTGTGACATCGCTTGCCTCTGCGGATGGTGTTTTATTTGTGGGCGGGAGCTTCACCGCTGCAGCCGGTGTAGCGGCCAACAGGGTTGCTAAATGGGATGGAGTAGCCTGGGAGGCATTGGGTTCGGGGGTTAGCAATCAAGTAAACGTTTTGCTGTTTGATGGAGAAGCGCTTGTTGTTGGCGGTATTTTTAATTTAGCAGGCGGACAGACTGTGGGTCGGTTAGCTAAATGGAATGGTTCCGCCTGGTCAGGAGTGAGCGGTGGTTTAAATGGCAGCGTTCACGCGTTAGGGCGTGGAGATAGCAAACTTTATGTCGGAGGCGTTTTTAGTGCTGCCGGAGGGGTGCCGGTAGAAAAGTTTGCAGTTTGGGATGGAAGTAACTGGCTTGGCTCAGGTGATGGTCTGAATGGCGTAATAAACGCTTTTACCCAAACCGATGGGGCTATGTACGTTGCCGGTGACTTTACTCGTATTGGCGGGATAGCCGCGAATAAAATAGCAAAGTGGGATGGTGAACATTGGTTTCCACTGGCAGATGGTTTAAATGGCGTTATAAATAGTCTAGCGATACTAGATGGCATGCTTTACGCAGCTGGTAGTTTTAGCATGGCAGGCGAAGTGACCGCGCATAACATTGCCCGATGGGATGGCACAAACTGGCAGGGGCTTGGTTTGGGTGTTAATGGTGTGGTGAACACGATAGTGGCATCAGATACAGAGTTGCTGGTAGGTGGCGCCTTCACTCAGGCCGACGGCATCGTAGTAAATAGAATTGCACGCTGGGATGGCAGTAGCTGGTTTTCGCTGGGTAGCGGCGTTAACAACGAGGTAAGAGCCCTGGCCTTGATGCAGAGCGGGCTTTATGCCGGTGGCAGCTTCACCATGGCGGGCGGCACACCGGTTAATCGATTAGCTAAATGGAATGGTTTAGCCTGGTCTGATGTGAGTGGTGGTTTAAATGGTGTGGTTAATACCTTGACTGTGAGTGATTCTGCATTATTTGTAGGCGGTAGTTTTACCACTGCAGGGGGAAATACCGCGAATCGGATTGCTAAATGGGCAGAGGGAAGTTGGTCAAGTATCGGCTCCGAGGCTGATAATGGCCTGAGCAATTTTGTGCGTGCTATTGCTGTTAAAGGTGGGGTTGTATTTACCGGCGGGGCTTTTGCGTCAGCCGGTAGCATTAGTGCCAGCCGGATTGCTGGTTGGAACGGCAGTAACTGGTTTCATTTAGGAAGTGGTGTCAATGGGAATGTTAACTCCTTACTAATTCGTGACAACAGGCTATATGTCGCCGGTGACTTTTTATATGCTGGCGAGTTATTCTCGCCGTTTTTCGCCAGTGTTGATATTGCAGCTTTTAGTTACTCCATCACTTATGAAAGTAATGGTGCCACTGCGGGCTCGCCACCTGTTGCTCAAAATAAAGACTTTAATTCACCGCTGATTTTGTCTGGCAATACCGGCGGATTGACGAAAACAGGCCATACCTTTAATGGCTGGAATACTGCTACAGACGGCAGTGGGACGGCATTTGCTGAAGGTGCCATTTATAGTGAGAATGCCTCAGCAATCTTATATGCCAGTTGGCTGCTAAACCAATACACGATCACCTTTGACAGCAATGGTGGCTCAGCCCTGGCAACGATCACAGCCAATTTTGGCTCAACCTTAACAGCACCAGCGAACCCGACACGAGAACGTTACACCTTTGCTGGCTGGAACCCTGCGTTCCCAGAAAGTATGCCAGCCAGCGATACCACCCTTACCGCCCATTGGGAATTGAATACCTTCACAGTGCGCTTCCTGGATTGGGACGAAACGTTACTGCAAGTGCTGCAAATACCTGATGGTGAAGCCGTGGTATTACCCCTGTTACCAGAGCGTGAAGGCTTTCGCTTTATAGGTTGGAGTGAAGATTTGGGTAGTATCACCAGTGATCTGGATGTTCGCGCACTGTATGAAGAGCTGTCTTTCGAGGTGTCAGTTAGCGTTAGTGGTGCTGCCATAGTCACGCCGGATCGACAGATGGTGCTTTATGGCCGTCATGCAACCTTTGCGCTCAATCATACCAATGCTGATGATGTGGTCGTGGTAAACAGCGACTGTGGTGCCAGCTATCATGCAGGTGAAATTATTACGGCGCCAATCGTTGCCGGCTGCAGCATTGACGTCACAGTGTATGCGCCGGTCCAGGTTGAGGCAGACAGTACTGCGCCAGGGCCAATCAACCAAATCCGTCGCTTTACGGTATTAGGTGGCAGTGGTGAGCAGCACTTATTGGAAGCGGATTTAACCCGCGCCGGTCGCGTGGTGCCGATGACGGAAGACGAGATTAACATGACATTGACCCACCTTGAGGATGGCAGCTACCGCTTTGCAGCAAGCCGTACCGGGCGTTATAGCTTCCGATTTGTGGATGATTCCAGTGGCCAGGTGGTGGAAATCAGCTTTGATGTTTTGCCTTATTTAGCATTTGCCTCAAGCCGGCAGCAAACAGAGCCGGAGTTGGCAACACAACTCTCGGTTTGGTTAAGTGATGAGGCCATTTTCTACCCAGTTTCTGCAACGCTGGTGGCAAATGATGTGGCCTTGAATAGTCAGGTGGTGAATATTCAGCTTGAGGATAGACTGCAGCAAAACCTCACGGCAACTGCGACCTCGGATGCAACGATCTGGTTAGAGGCTGACAGTATTGTCAATGCACTCCCCGGTACTCCGGAAAATCATCGTCTGGTTGTTGTTGATGAGCCGGCCCCGCTTTCTTTACTCGCAACGGCATTGCAACAGGACGAAGCAACGTTAGTGATTAACCGTCGCAACGGTATGGTTCTGTTATCAGCAGAAGAACAAACAGGTGTCGGTGTGAGTTTTAGCTGGTCAGCAAATGGTTTACCGCTGCAAGTCGATGCAGCACAAGCTAGCTTTGATCCTCAAAATGTCCAGTTAGGAGATTACAGCGTGCTGATTACCGCGACAGATGGTCGTCGAACAGGCCAATATACCCTGACATTGCGGGTGATTGATGGCTGTAACTTTGACAGTTGCGCTACCATTAGCGGTATTCCTGCGGAGCGAAATCCGTTACGAAACTCTAGAAATCGCTTACCAATCTGTCCTATTGTTGAAATGGTGACTAACCGGGTCGGGAATTGTCAGGGCCAAGATCTCTTATTTGCCGAGGTACCCTTGTTGTATACCTTGGCACTGGGTATTTTCTCTGGCAATACCTCCTGGAGTTCAGATCAGTTTGGGCTGGCATTAAACGACGGCTCCCTTCCTGATGAAGGATTTACGCAGGTAGGTTACAAGGTAAACCTGGATATCCTTGGTCTCTTAGTGCCGGGCGAGTCTGTACCGGTGATGATCCCGTTACCGGTGGGTACTTCGATACCCCAAGATGCTGTTTGGCGTAAGTTTACCACAATGCAATGGCATGATTTTGTGGAAGATGAGAATAATGTGCTCCAATCTGCCGCCCGCGATGCGCTGGGTCAATGTCCGGTAGTATCGTCAGATGTGTGGGAGGATGGGCTTGTTGCAGGGTATGGCTGTATCCGCCTGATTATTGAAGATGGCGGCCCTAACGATGATGATGCCATAGCGAATGGTGTTATCCGGGACCCGGGGGTGCTGGCGATACGCAATCGCTATACCTTAGCCTTTAATCCTAATGGTGGCAGCGCTGTGGCGCCGGTAACCCAGTTATTTGGCAGTGCGCTGAATATTGCTCCACCCGTTCGGGAAGGCCATACTTTTATAGGCTGGAGCCCGGCATTACCAGAGACGATCCCGTCTAACAATGCAACGTACACGGCGCAGTGGCAGGTGAATGCGTATCAAATTCGCTTTAATACGGCCGGAGGTCAGGAATTAGCGCCGCTGTGGGTGAACTTTGGCAATCCGATAGTAGCACCGGTACCGGTAAGACAGGGGTATAGGTTTAAAGGTTGGAACCCGTCATTACCTGCGACCATGCCAGCTGGCGATTTACAGGTGACGGCGCAATGGTGTGAGAGCGAAGAGCAGCTGACATCAAAAGGAGGCAGTATGCATGTATTGTGGTTAGTCGGCTTGGGCATACTGGCATGGCTGCGCAAAAGCCGGCTGGGGTTAGTGTGGTTGGCGGTGCAACCTGGCAATCGCTGAGAGGGTGCAGCGGTTAATTTAACGAAACAAAACGAATCTCCAACCCGCTCGGCTTTGTCGATTGATTAGATATAACCTCGGTTTCAGTCAAACGATTAACAGCCATATCTTTATCGCTACAGCATTACCGGGCTCAGCTCAAAGCCGGTCTGGATTTACTAATTGATGGTTTTTAAATAACCTTCGGGGACTTGAGTGGGCTCCCCCGTCTGTATTGCCCAGTGAACATCAACAGGTAGTTGTGCTTACGAAGCTATTTATTTTTATCTGCCTCCAAAATTCCTGAACGATCCAACAAAGATGCAGCAAAACAAACCAATAACCGCTACACTTAGCATAGCTACCAGCCCTTCGATTGAGCGATGATAAAACCTGAGTGCTCATGCAGACAACAAGTTACCATTTTCCAACACCAGAAGCGCTTTGCCAGGCTGATTGGGGCAACATTTCTATCCTTCCTGCTGCTACTTTAGTGCAGCTGTATTTGTGTGACCCCCTGGACCATTGGATTGAGCCCTTGCAACAGCTATTGCAGCAACGATTTCCAGATGCCATTGTTGCCGGCATCACCAGCTATGGCTCTTTGTATCAGAGCCAGGTGACTCGTCAAGGATTGACGATGAACATCACCCGTATGCCAAGCAGCCATGCATCGCAATGCTTTATTGAACAGGATGCGACTGATCAGGCGATCAAACAACAGCTACTGAATGCGCTGCAAGCCAATACCAAAGCCGTGTTATTGCACTCTGCCGATTGGCAAGACAGCCACAGTCGCGTTCTTGATGCGCTATACCAGCTAAGCCCTGATACCGTGGTAGCCGGCACCGTTGCATCGCCACAAGGGCCAGACAAGTTGTCCAGTGTGTTCAATGGCACGCACCATTCCAACGATGGTTATTTATTGACTCTGCTGCATGGTGACCAGTTGCAAGCTCAGTCGGTGATCAAGCAAAACTGGTTTCCAATTGGCAAAGCGATGCGGGTAACCAAGGCTTCCGGTTATCGGGTGGATAGCATCGATGGCATGCGTATTCATCAGGTGTATCAGCGCTATTTTGGTGACCTGTCTAAAAAACAGCTGATCGGAATCGCCTCTGTCTTCCCGTTAATGTATTACGGCAAACATCATCAAAAAACAGCATTGCTGCTGCAATCCTTCGAAGATGGCAGCTGTCTGTTCAATCGGCAGATACCGGAAGGGGCCCAGGTTTGGATAGCCTTTGCCAATATGGACAGCCTGTTGGATAACCACTATCTTGAAGACTACCCTTGCCTGCCAGCGGGTTGTGCCTTTATCTTTTCCTGCGGTGGACGGCTGGAATTGCTAAAAGACAGCATCCAGGATGAGCTGGCTCCAATCCGTCAAATGGTGCCAACGGTCGGCTGCTTTGGATTTGGCGAAATCGGGCAAAACCAACAAGGCCAAAACTGCTTACTCAGCCACGCCATGTCGATTCTTTTTTTGTCGGAAGATAACAGCTGTTGCCGCTTTTCTGTATCGCCGACACCGGTCGATCCTAAAGACGAGTTAAGCCTTACCACCAGTGAGCTGTTGAAGTTTCATACTCAGTTGTCCAAAACCTTGATGGCCGATCTGGAACACTCCAATCAACAGCTGGAAAAGCTATCGGTAACGGATACCCTGACAGGCCTGTACAACCGTAAAATGCTTGATCAGGTGCTTGAGCGCGCGTTCCAAAGCTATCAACGCAATGCAGAGCCTTTTGTTGTGCTGTTGCTGGATATTGATCACTTTAAAGCCGTGAACGACACCTATGGCCATTTGGCAGGAGACCAGGTTCTGGCTGCCGTTAGTCAGTGCCTGCGCCAACGCATCCGCCCTAACGATGTATTAGGCCGCTGGGGCGGCGAGGAGTTTTTACTGATTTGCCCTAAAACCACAGCATCAGAGGCCCAGCCACTGGCAGAGCGGTTACGAACAGCGGTGCAAAGCACCACCACCGATGTCCAGGAGCATGCTATCCAAGTCACCATCAGTATCGGTGGTGCCGCCATGCAGTCCAATCTGGGTATTGACGATGTACTTACCCTGGCAGACCGCCAGCTGTATGCCGCCAAAGCAGCCGGCAGAAACCGTTGTATGATTGATCTGGGCTAATTTTCTTGATTGCGAGCATCAACAACTCTGACCCCTTGATTCATTGCGAGCATCAACAACTCTGACCCCTTGATTCCCAAAGCCTGCCATCACATAACGGCACAGCCGGTGAGTTAAGAATGCTTAGGCAGATTTGCAACCTGGCAATCGCTGAGATGGTGCAGCGGTTAATTTAGCGAAACAAAACGAATCTCCAACCCGATCGGCTTTGTCGATTGATTAGATATAGCCTCGGTTTCAGTCAAACGATTAAAAGCCACATCTTTATCACTACAGCATTAACGGGCTCAGATCAAAGCCGGTCTGGATTTACTAATTGACGGTTTTTAAACAACACTATTCCCCCCCTTTTATGTGCTCTATCGTCCAATCCTAGCTTTTCTGATAGGATAAACACATTCAGACCTACAAACGCCTTTTCATGATTAACACGGACCCAAGATTACACCAGCTTAAAAAGCTAGCAGCGAAAAATGCTGATATCGGGGCAATATGGCTGTATGGATCCAGAGCACTAGGACGCGAACGGCCAGACAGTGATTATGATTTAGCGATTGCTTTTAATAACTTCAAACTAGATCCTCTCGCCCGTTACACACGTCCACAATGTTTAGCACTTGATTGGGCAGCAGAATTAGGTCTTCCTGAAACAATGTTCTCAATAGTAGATATCAACCAAGCGCCCATCTATCTGGCCTATCAAATTATTGATACTGGCCAGCTACTCTATAGTGATGGCAGCGCACGTGCCTGGCAGGAAATTACCCGCATAAACAGTCTATTTGAGTACCAACAACGAGAAGCAAAACAATGAAAAATCATGATGCAGGCTTGCAACTCTACTTAGCTGAAGCGGCAAAACACAAACTAGACTATTGCCAGCAACTTGATGAGCTACGTGCAGATTTAGCAAAAGGCGAACTGCGCAGGCGCGATTATTTAGCCATTGAACGCCTATTACAACTCCTTACAGAATTAAGCATCGGCCTCGCCAAGCATTGTTTGAAAAAACACCAGCAGCATACTAGTGTAGATGCCTATCAAACCTTTTCAAGGCTACACCAACACGGCATGATTACCGCTGACGAACTGGCAGAGTGGCGCCAAATTATTGGTATGCGTAATGGGCTGGTGCATGATTATCTTAATATCGATGTGAACATTGTTCGATTAATTGTGGCGCAAGGCCGCTATCAAACCCTTGCTAATTTTTGTGATAAAGCCATTGAGTTTTTAACCTAGCAAAAAAGGGGCATGTCGAAATTCCCTCCCTGATTACGGATAAGCCGGATTGTGCATACTCATTAGTGATAATCCTCATAATTGACTATTTCAACATCTTTTCCAGTGAAACGAACCTTCGGGATCTGGCCCGGAGGCTAACCCCGGTGGTTACAAAGCTATTTATTTTCATCTGCCCCCAAAATTACAGCGGCTATTTGAACAACCCGCCAAGAGGTAATGCATTTGCATTACCTCTACTTTGCGGCTAAACTCACAGCTAGTAGCCAGCTTGAACCTGCGGAGATTATCGTGTTTGCACAAATGGCTTTGGAAGCAGAATCCACATTGACAGATCGTTTCCAGACAACAGTACCAAGCCCTGTGCGTCAGGCACTGCATCTGAATAAGAAAGACAAGATTAAATACATCATCCAATCCGATGGCAGTGTGTTGATGAAACGAGCTGAAACGGCGGAAACCGATCCTGTGCTGGATCAGTTTCTATCCTTTTTGGCTGTTGATATGCAAAAGCACCCTGAAAAGTTACAACCATTATCTGCGAGTCTGCGTCAGGGCGTGGCATCGCTGGTTGCTGGTGTAGAAGTGGATTTGGATGCAGCATTGTCTGATGAGGATGAATAACTTTGCCAGACATTGTTCCGATAGTGGTCAATGGTTGGACGCTATTTACCCACCCCCTTTTTGCGCAGCAGTTCCAAAGGTTGAAAGACAAAGTTGGGGCATTAAAAGCAAAAGATCCACAGGGGTACACTAAGAAAAACGACGCGAAGCGGTTAGCGGCAATCTATAAGCTGGCTTTTGAGATTATTCCACAAGATCCAACATTGCCAGACTATCGCCAGGGAACCACATTAGGTCACCACAACAAACACTGGTTCCGTGCCAAGTTTTTTCAACAGTATCGGTTATTCTTTCGATACCATCTTGAATCGAAAGTTATTGTTTATGCCTGGGTCAATGATGATAACAGCAAACGACCCTACGACAGTAAGACGGATGCTTACAAAGTATTCGTAAAGATGCTAAAAACAGGCAATCCACCGGATGACTGGGATGCACTTCTAAACGCTGCCAAGGGCACGCAACTCTCGCCTTAGGCATTTAACCTCCTCTTTTTCCGAGACAAGAGGCCGTGAATCTTGGGTCATCCATTAGCCTCTCGCTGACAATAGCATAACCAAAACCGCGCGCACGCCAACTGCGCTATCTTTATTGCTTGTAAACCAATAACCGGCGCATTTCCGTTCTCGTTGGTCGGTGGCTGTACTTACGATGCTATTTATTTTTATCTGACCCCAAAATTCTATATCTGATTATAGATGGAAAAAATAGCTATTTTGACAATTGGTCTTCCTTGTGTGGAGTCTTAAAATTACGAGGGATGGGTTTTAGCGCAACAACACCAAGAAAATTCGATATAATTTCTACAAACGAAACCATAAAACTCATATATAGAAAGATCACTGAAAAAAATGATATATCTCAAGAGCATGCAAATTCATTAAGGAGGATTGGACTATTGATTAAATATAAAAGTCTATATGGGCAGTATTATAGCCTAATCCACAAACCAAACGAAACCAAAAGAAAATCGCAAGAGCAAACAACTAACTTAACTTAGTCGGCAAAGTGAGGGCGTTCAATATTCAGAGTGTCAACCAAGTCATAAGTCAATCTGGGCCATTAAGGGGTTGGCTTAAAAGCATAATTTTGTCGCAGCAAAAGCTGCATCACTTGGACAGACGGAAGAACAGAGGGTTTTCTGGGGCTACAAGTAGCCAGGGGCCGGATGCAGTCAGTCCAGAGCCTTGATCCTGATGGGTGACTGGTGCGATACACG
>NZ_JAUGZK010000023.1:0-15358 GCF_036327005.1 Alkalimonas mucilaginosa | reverse complement strand
TTATAGACCCTTCTTAGTCAAATGTAGGGCCCGGCGTACCGGGCCTGATTTAATCGTTAACCTGCTTTGCGTGCAGCAATAATTGCTTCTTTCACGTTGTTTGGTGCTTCTGCGTAGTTCAATGGTTCCATTGAGTACGAAGCACGACCCTGTGATAAAGAGCGCATATGGGTAGCATAACCAAACATTTCAGACAGTGGCACGTTGGCGTCGATAATTTTCATACCGCCAGGTGCATCTTCCATGCCGTTGATCATACCGCGGCGGCGGTTTAAATCGCCAACCAGATCACCCATGAACTCTTCAGGCGTAACCACTTCTACTTTCATGATAGGCTCAAGGATAACAGGCGACGCCTGCAAAGCACCTTTTTTGAAGCCCATAGAAGCAGCAATTTTAAACGCCATTTCATTGGAGTCAACATCGTGGTAAGAACCGTCATACACGGTTACTTTGACATCGATTACCGGATAACCAGCCAGGATACCGTTCTTCATCTGCTCCTGAACGCCTTTATCCACCGCAGGGATGTATTCTTTTGGAATAACACCACCCACGACTTCGTTGACGAACTGGTAGCCACCACCTTCTTCCATCGGCTCGATGCGCAACCAACAGTGACCAAACTGACCACGGCCACCGGACTGACGAACAAACTTGCCTTCGACTTCGGTTTTGCCACGAATGGTCTCGCGGTAAGAAACCTGTGGTTTACCCACGTTGGCTTCTACTTTGAATTCACGACGCATCCGGTCGACGATGATGTCCAGGTGCAATTCACCCATACCAGAGATGATGGTCTGGCCTGTTTCTTCATCGGTATGCACACGGAAGGATGGATCTTCAGCAGCCAGTTTGCCCAGCGCAACGCCCATCTTTTCCTGATCCGCCTTGGTTTTTGGCTCTACCGCAACCGAGATAACCGGCTCAGGGAACTCCATCCGCTCAAGAATGATCGGGTTGTCGATATCACACAGGGTATCACCTGTGGTGGTATCTTTCAGACCAATAGCAGCAGCGATGTCGCCAGCCAGTACTTCTTTGATCTCTTCACGGCTGTTAGCGTGCATCTGCACAATACGACCGATACGCTCTTTCTTCATCTTGACCGAGTTGTAAACACCAGAGCCAGATTCAACCACACCGGAGTAAACCCGGAAGAAAGTCAAAGTACCAACGAATGGGTCAGTGGCAATTTTAAATGCCAGCGCAGCAAAAGGCTCGTTGTCGTCAGACTTACGGATACCTTCGCTTTCATCTGGTAAAATACCACGGATGGCTTTTACTTCGGTTGGCGATGGCAGGAAGTAGATCACGTTGTCCAGCATGGCCTGAACACCTTTGTTTTTAAAGGCAGAACCACACTGTACCAATACCACTTCGTTGCGCAGAGTTAATTCACGCAGTGCAGCACGGATCTCTTCTTCAGTGAACTCGTCACCTTCCAGATAGCGTTCCATCAGCTCTTCGTTGGCTTCAGCGGCTGCTTCGACCATGTTCTGACGCCACTCCTGACACTCTTCCAGCATATCCGCAGGGATATCCTCGTAAGTGAAGGTCATTCCTTGATCTTCTTCGTTCCAGTTGATGGTTTTCATCTTGATCAGGTCAACTACACCTTTAAAGTCATCTTCCGCGCCGATAGGCAACTGGATAGGGACTATGGTGCTGTTCAGACGAGAACGTGCCTGCTCAACAACGCGCAGGAAGTTGGCACCGGTACGGTCCATCTTGTTGACGAAGATCATCCGCGGAACTTCGTACTTGTTGGCCTGACGCCAAACCGTCTCAGTTTGCGGCTGAACACCTGATGAGCCACACAGTACAACGACAGCACCATCCAGTACCCGCAGTGAACGTTCAACTTCAACAGTAAAGTCAACGTGTCCTGGAGTATCGATCAAGTTAATGCGGTGCTCATCGAACTGTTGTTGCATACCAGACCAGAAGGCTGTGGTAGCAGCAGAAGTAATGGTAATACCACGCTCCTGCTCCTGCTCCATCCAGTCCATGGTCGCAGCGCCATCATGTACTTCACCAATTTTATGGGATAAGCCGGTATAAAACAGGATCCGCTCAGAGGTCGTAGTTTTACCCGCGTCCACGTGAGCACAGATACCGATGTTGCGGTAGCGTTCTATTGGGGTTTTACGTGCCACAATACACTCCTATTAAATTAGTTCAGCTTACCAGCGGAAGTGAGCAAACGCTTTGTTTGCTTCTGCCATACGGTGGACGTCTTCACGCTTCTTAACCGCAGAACCTTTGTTCTCAATGGCATCCAGCATTTCACCAGCCAAACGCTGGGACATAGATTTTTCACCACGTTTACGGGCCGCTTCAACTAACCAGCGCATTGCTAAGGCATTGCGACGAACAGGACGAACTTCACAGGGTACCTGGTAGGTAGAACCACCAACCCGACGTGATTTAACTTCGACCGTTGGACGAATGTTATCCAGTGCTACTTCAAACAAATCGATGTGTTCTTTCTTCGATTTAGTAGCTGCAATTTCTAATGCGCCGTATACGATTGATTCGGCGATGGACTTTTTACCGTCGACCATCACGACATTGACAAACTTAGCCAGTAACTCACTTCCGAACTTAGGATCTGGAAGGATTTTACGTTGACCTATAACGCGTCTTCTTGGCATTCGAAACTCCGATTGCTTCAGGTGATTCCAAAACTTTAATAAATAAAGTCGTTTAGTTTGGCCTTACTAACGGAGTTCCGTTACGATTTGGGCCGTTTGGCGCCGTACTTAGAACGGCCTTGTTTACGATCTTTTACGCCAGCACAGTCTAAGGTGCCGCGTACGGTGTGATAACGCACACCTGGTAAGTCTTTGACCCGGCCACCACGGATCAGGACCACACTGTGCTCCTGCAGGTTGTGACCTTCACCACCAATGTATGAGCTTACTTCGAAGCCATTGGTCAGACGAACACGACATACTTTACGCATAGCTGAGTTCGGCTTTTTAGGTGTAGTGGTATAAACACGGGTACAAACACCACGCTTTTGTGGACAAGCTTCCAAAGCAGGAACGTTGCTCTTCGCAAGTTTCTCCTGCCGTGGCTTGCGCACGAGCTGGTTAATTGTTGCCATTAAATACTCCTGGTTAATTGATACCCAATAAACGTGAAAAATCCGCACCCCAAAAATGGGGTCGCGGAATTCTAATGGTCAAGCTTTGAGCTGTCAAGTTTCAGTGCAATCTGCTGCCATTTTAAGCAGCAGATTAACAACCTTACTTAATCGTCGTTACCTGACATATCCATGTTCAGTGCATCGGTCAAGGCCTGTTCAGCCACTTCTGCACTCATGGTTGGTTCTGCCGTTTCAGCCGTAGCTTTTTGACGTTGACGCAGGCGGTTCTGGTGATACGCAAAACCAGTACCAGCCGGGATCAGTCGTCCGACAATAACGTTTTCTTTCAAGCCACGCAGCTGATCAATCTTGCCGCCTACGGCCGCTTCGGTCAGGACACGGGTGGTCTCCTGGAACGATGCAGCAGAGATAAACGAATCGGTCGATAGAGAAGCCTTAGTAATACCCAACAATACACGCTCGTATTGAGCTGGAATTTTGCCTTCTGCTTCCAATGCGCGATTCGAAATATTCACGCGTGCAAACTCAGCTTGTTCGCCTTCAAGAAATTCGCTGTCACCTGGGTTGGTAATCACACACTTACGCAGCATCTGACGAATGATATTCTCGATGTGCTTATCGTTAATCTTAACCCCTTGCAGGCGATAGACTTCCTGGACTTCATTCACAATGTAACTGGCCACATGGTGAATACCACGCAGACGCAGAATATCGTGCGGTGACTCCGGGCCTTCCGAGATAACTTCACCCTTCTCAATACGCTCGCCTTCGAACACATTGATCTGGCGCCATTTCGGGATCATCTCTTCATGAACATCACCCTGTTGTGGCGTGATAATCAAGCGGCGCTTGCCTTTGGTTTCCTTACCGAAGCTGATGACACCAGAGATTTCTGCCAGAATGGCAGGGTCTTTTGGTTTACGGGCTTCAAACAAGTCGGCCACCCGTGGCAGACCACCGGTAATATCACGTGTTTTCGAGCTTTCCTGTGGAATCCGAGCCAAGACATCACCCGGCTGAGCCGTTGCACCATCACGGATTTCAATGGTGGTGAAGCTTGGCAGGCGAATTTCCTGCAGGCCACCATCGTCTGTTGCCAGGATAAGCTTCGGCTCTTTCGCATTGGCTTTGGCCAGATCTTTTACCACAGTACGGGTCAGACCGGTCAGCTCGTCCTGCTGGATTTCAGTGTTGGTATCATCCACATCACTGAAACTTACTTTGGCGCTACGTTCTACGATGATCGGATGGGAATGCGGATCCCAGGTAGCAACAATCTGACCAGCGGCCGTTTTGCTGTTGTCATCCACTTGCATCACTGAACCGTATGGCAGCTTGTAACGCTCTTTCTCACGGCCCAGCTCATCGAAAATAGTCACTTCGGCTGAACGTGACGTAATGACAATTTTGTCATCGACGTTGCGCACAAACTTGGCGTTATGCAGTTTCAGCGTACCAGCGGTTTTTACCTGCACACTGCTTTCAGCTGAAGCACGCGAGGCCGCACCACCGATGTGGAAGGTACGCATCGTCAACTGAGTACCAGGCTCACCGATGGACTGAGCAGCGATAACACCAACCGCCTCGCCCTGATTAATCAGGTGACCACGAGCCAGATCGCGGCCATAGCATTTGGCACAGACACCAAAGTCGGTATTACAGGTGATTACTGAACGCACATTGACTTCGTCAATGGAATGCTGCTCCAACAAATCACACAGCTTTTCATCCAGCATGGTGCCATCAGCGATCAGGACCTCTTCAGTGCCCGGAATAACCACATCGCCCAGTACAACACGGCCCAGTACCCGCTCACGCAGGCCTTCCACCACGTCGCCACCTTCGATCAATGGCTTCATCCAGATACCTTCCGTGGTACCACAATCGTCTTCGGTTACTACCAGATCCTGTGCCACGTCAACCAGACGACGGGTCAGATAACCGGAGTTTGCTGTTTTCAATGCAGTATCAGCCAAACCTTTACGCGCACCGTGCGTAGAGATGAAGTACTGCAGTACGTTCAGACCTTCACGGAAGTTCGCAGTGATTGGCGTTTCGATGATGGAGCCATCCGGCTTCGCCATCAGGCCCCGCATCGCAGACAACTGACGGATCTGAGCTGGTGAACCCCGGGCGCCGGAGTCAGCCATCATGTAGACCGAGTTGAAGGATTGCTGCTCGGTTTCATTGCCGTCGCGGTCAATCACTTTCTCTTTTGACAGGTTGTCCATCATAGCTTTGGACAAGGTTTCATTGGCAGTTGACCAAATATCGATAACCTTGTTGTATTTCTCACCACCAGTGACCAAACCTTGTTGGAACTGATCCTGGATTTCAGCCACCTCAGCTTCAGCAGCTTCGATGATATCTTTCTTCGCATCCGGGATCACCATGTCGTCGATACCAACAGACACGCCTGACAACATCGCGTAGTGGAAGCCGGTGTACATGATTTGGTCAGCCAGGATAACGGTATCCTTCAGACCAATCTTTCGGTAAGCACCATTTAACAAACGCGAAATTTGCTTTTTACCCATCGCCTGGTTCACTGAAGCAAACTCAAGGCCGGTTGGTAAAATGGAATACAAAATAGCTCGGCCAACGGTGGTGTCATGCACACCGGTGGTGGTAGTGCGATTGCCTTCTTCGTCAGAAACGATTTCAGTGATCCGCACTTTGACTTTGGCATGCAAGGATGCATGACCGCCACGATAGGCTTTTTCAGCTTCTTTCGGACTCTTGAATAACATGCCCTCGCCTTGGGCGTTTACCGCTTCACGCGTCATGTAGTACAGGCCCAATACAACGTCCTGTGAAGGAACGATGATAGGTTCACCGTTGGCAGGCGATAACACGTTGTTGGTCGACATCATCAGGGCGCGCGCTTCCAGCTGAGCTTCCAGCGTCAGCGGCACGTGCACAGCCATTTGGTCACCGTCGAAGTCGGCGTTGTAGGCCGCACACACCAAGGGATGCAGCTGAATGGCTTTACCTTCAATCAGTACCGGCTCAAAAGCCTGGATACCAAGACGGTGCAAAGTTGGTGCACGGTTCAACAGGACCGGATGCTCACGAATGACTTCGTCCAGTACGTCCCAAACGGCGCCTTCTTCACGCTCAACCATCTTCTTAGCTGCTTTGATGGTGGTGGCCAGGCCACGACCTTCCAGCTTGCCATAAATGAATGGCTTGAACAGCTCTAGCGCCATCTTCTTCGGCAGACCGCACTGGTGCAGACGCAAGGTAGGACCTACGGTAATGACCGAACGGCCTGAGTAATCGACCCGCTTACCCAACAGGTTCTGACGGAAACGACCCTGCTTACCTTTGATCATATCGGCCAAAGATTTCAGTGGGCGCTTGTTGGTACCGGTAATAGCACGGCCACGACGACCATTATCCAGCAGCGCATCGACCGACTCTTGCAACATCCGCTTTTCGTTGCGGACAATGATATCCGGCGCAGACAAGTCCAGCAGACGCTTCAGACGGTTGTTCCGGTTGATGACGCGGCGGTACAGATCGTTCAAATCCGAGGTAGCAAAACGGCCGCCATCCAGCGGTACCAAAGGACGCAGATCCGGTGGCAGCACTGGCAGTACTGTCATGATCATCCACTCAGGCTTGTTGCCAGAGGTATGGAAGGCTTCCATCAGCTTTAACCGCTTGCTGATTTTCTTGCGCTTGGTTTCCGAGTTGATGGTTGGCAACTCTTCGCGCATCATTTTGATTTCGGTGGCCAGTTCTAAATCACGTAACAGATCCAGAATCGCTTCTGCACCCATTTTGGCTTCGAACTCGTCGCCGTGCTCTTCCAGCACATCCAGGTACTCTTCTTCGGTCAGCATCTGACGACGCTCCAAAGACGTCATGCCTGGCTCGGTAACCACATAAGATTCGAAATACAACACCCGCTCAATATCACGCAGGGTCATATCCAGCAACAAGCCAATGCGGCTTGGCAGTGATTTCAAAAACCAGATATGGGCAACCGGGCTGGCCAGCTCGATATGCCCCATACGCTCGCGACGCACCTTGGTCAGAGTGACTTCAACGCCACACTTCTCACAAATGACACCACGATGCTTTAAACGCTTGTACTTACCGCACAAACACTCGTAATCTTTTACCGGCCCAAAGATACGGGCACAAAACAAGCCGTCACGCTCAGGCTTAAAGGTCCGGTAGTTGATGGTTTCAGGCTTTTTCACTTCACCAAATGACCAGGAACGGATCATATCCGGTGAGGATAAACCGATTTTGATCACATCAAACTCTTCGGTCTTTGTTTGTTGTTTCAGAAACTTTAATAAGTCTTTCACCTTAGCTCTCCTGTAAGAGGGTAAACCGATGGAGCCTGCTGACAGGCTCCATCACGCCATGGAACGTGGGGCTTATTCCTCTTCCAATTCGATATTGATCCCGAGCGAACGGATTTCTTTCATCAGTACGTTGAACGACTCTGGCATGCCAGGCTCCATCCGGTGGTCGCCATCCACGATGTTTTTATACATCTTAGTACGGCCATTGACGTCATCCGATTTCACCGTCAGCATTTCCTGCAGGGTGTAAGCGGCACCGTAAGCTTCCAGTGCCCAGACTTCCATCTCACCGAAGCGCTGACCACCGAACTGCGCCTTACCACCCAACGGCTGCTGGGTAACCAGGCTGTAAGAGCCGGTAGAACGGGCATGCATTTTGTCATCAACCAGGTGGTTCAGCTTCAGCATGTACATGTAACCAACCGTGACTTTACGCTCAAAGGCATTGCCGGTACGGCCATCGTACAAAGTGATCTGACCGCTGGATGGCAGGTCTGCCAGCTCCAACAACTCTTTGATCTCAGACTCTTTGGCACCGTCGAACACTGGTGTCGCAATAGGTAGACCTTTGCGCAGGTTGTTGGCCAACCGCACCACTTCATCATCGCTGAAGGTAGTGATATCGACTTGCTGACGCGACTCGCCCAAGCTGTATGCGCGTTGTAGGAACTCACGCAGCTCGCCAATTTCACGCTGCTCTTGCAGCATGGTATCGATTTTCTCACCGATGCCGCGTGCTGCAAGTCCCAGGTGGGTTTCCAGAATCTGACCAATGTTCATCCGCGATGGAACACCCAGCGGGTTCAGCACGATATCGACCGGACGACCACGCTCATCGTATGGCATGTCTTCCACTGGTACGATGGTGGAGATAACACCCTTGTTACCATGGCGACCGGCCATCTTGTCACCCGGCTGAATACGACGCTTCACTGCCAGATAGACTTTAACGATTTTCAGCACACCAGGTGCCAAATCATCACCCTGGCTAATTTTACGGCGCTTCACTTCGAACTTCTTGTCGTACTCGGCACGAATTTCTTCGTACTGGGCCGCCAGTTGCTCCAGATCACTTTGCTTCTGATCATCGCTGATGCTCTGGTTAAACAAGCCATCACCTTTTAACGTCGCCAGCTTGGCACGGTCAACACCGGCAGATTCCAGCAGGTTGCGAGCACGCTCGAAAATACCTTGCTCCAGGATACGGAACTCTTCATTCAGATCTTTTTTGGCCTGACGAATTTCCATGTCCTCGATTTCACGGGCACGTTGATCTTTTTCCACGCCATCACGGGTAAAGACCTGCACGTCGATGACAGTACCGTTGACAGAGTTAGGTACCCGCAGCGAGGTATCTTTCACGTCAGAGGCTTTTTCACCGAAGATAGCACGCAGCAGTTTTTCTTCTGGCGTTAGCTGGCTTTCGCCTTTTGGCGTCACCTTACCGACCAGAATATCGCCGCTCTTCACTTCAGCACCAATGTAAACGATACCGGCTTCGTCCAGCTTCGACAGAGCAGACTCACCGACATTCGGAATATCGGCGGTAATTTCTTCCGGCCCAAGCTTGGTATCACGAGCAATACAGCTTAGTTCCTGAATATGGATGGTAGTCAGGCGGTCTTCTTCAACCAGACGCTCGGACAACAAAATCGAGTCTTCGAAGTTGTAACCATTCCACGGCATAAACGCCACACGCAGGTTTTGACCCAGTGCCAATTCACCCAAATCGGTAGACGGGCCATCAGCCAGCACATCGCCACGTTCAACTGGCTCGCCCTGGCTAACGCATGGACGCTGGTTGATACAGGTGTTCTGGTTGGAACGGGTGTACTTGGTCAGGTTGTAGATGTCGATACCGGCTTCACCGGCTACCATTTCATCTTCATGTACCTTCACCACGATACGGCTGGCATCGACATAGTCGATGGTACCGCCACGCTTAGCCACCACGGTCACGCCTGAGTCTTTAGCAACCACGCGCTCGACACCAGTACCGACTAACGGCTTATCAGCACGTAAGGTAGGTACTGCCTGACGTTGCATGTTCGAGCCCATCAAAGCCCGGTTGGCATCATCGTGCTCAAGGAATGGGATCAAGGCAGCAGCCACAGATACGATTTGCTGTGGTGCAACATCCATGTACTGGACTTGATCAGCTGGCATCAGCGTGAATTCATTTTTGTGACGACACGGTACCAACTCTTCCACCAGACGATTTTCATCGCTCAGCTCAGCGTTGGCCTGCGCAATCACAAAGTTGCCTTCTTCAATCGCTGACAGGAAATCAACTTCGTCGGTCACCACGCCATTTTCAATACGGCGATACGGCGTTTCCAGGAAACCATACTCGTTGGTTTGAGCAAACATTGACAAAGAGTTGATCAGACCGATGTTTGGACCTTCCGGCGTCTCGATAGGACAAACCCGACCGTAGTGTGTTGGATGCACGTCACGGACTTCAAAGCCGGCGCGCTCACGGGTCAAACCGCCCGGGCCAAGCGCAGAAATACGACGCTTGTGGGTCACTTCCGACAATGGGTTGTTCTGATCCATAAACTGCGACAGCTGGCTGGAGCCAAAGAACTCTTTCACCGCAGCAGAAATTGGCTTGGCATTGATCAAGTCTTGTGGCATCACGGCATCCAGATCGCCTAAGGACAGACGCTCTTTCACCGCACGCTCAACCCGAACCAGGCCAACGCGGAACTGGTTCTCGGCCATTTCACCCACAGAGCGGATACGGCGGTTACCCAGGTGATCGATGTCATCGACATCGCCTTTACCATTACGAATGTCGATTAGGACCTTCATCACCGCCAGGATGTCGTCTTTCGACAGCACACCTTCGCCGGTATTTTCATCAAAACCAACGCGGCGGTTAAACTTCATCCGGCCGACGGTGGACAGATCATAGCGATCTTCCGAGAAGAACAGATTATCAAACAGGGTTTCGGCCGCATCACGTGTTGGTGGTTCACCAGGACGCATCATGCGGTATATTTCAACCAGAGCTTCGATCCGGTTCGAGCTTGGATCAATACGCAAGGTCTCAGAAATGTAAGGACCTTGATCCAGATCGTTGATGTACAAAGTTTCAAAACTGGTGTAACCGGCTTTTGCCAATTGCGCAAGCAGCTCAAGATTTAACTCGGCATTGGCTTCAGCGATAATTTCGCCGGTGCCTTCGTCGACGTAGTTTTTCGCCAGTACCCGACCAATCAGATACTCAGCCGGTACTTCCATCATGGTCAGGCCGGTTTTTTCCAGCTGGCGGACGTGACGGGCAGTAATACGACGGCCCTGCTCAACAATGACTTCACCATCGTTATCGATGATATCAAAAGCGGCAGTTTCACCACGCAAACGGCTAGGCACGACTTCCATCATGAACTTGCCGTCCTGGATATCAAAACGGGTGTTCTCAAAGAAAGTTGTTAAAATGGTTTCGGTATCGAAATCCAGCGCCCGCAACAAAATCGTTGCTGGCAGTTTACGGCGGCGGTCAATACGGACAAAGAGGTTGTCTTTGGCGTCGAATTCGAAGTCCAGCCAGGAGCCACGGTATGGAATCACCCGCGCGTTGTACAATACCTTGCCGGAAGAATGCGTTTTGCCGCGGTCGTGATCAAAGAACACACCCGGGCTACGATGCAGCTGAGAAACGATCACCCGCTCAGTACCATTGATCACAAAGGTACCGTTCTCGGTCATCAGTGGGATTTCCCCCATGTAGACTTCCTGCTCGCGGATGTCTTTGATGGTGCCTGGTGCTTCTTTATCAAACAACACCATGCGCAGTTTCACCCGCAGCGGTGCTGAGTAAGTGACACCACGGATTTGGCATTCTTTCACATCAAAAACAGGTTCCCCGATGCGGTAGCTGACGTACTGCAATTCCGCGCTGCCAGAGTAGCTTTTGATGGGAAAAACAGAGCGAAATGCCGCTTCCAGGCCATAATCACCTTCTGGATCAGGCTCGATAAATTTGTTGAAAGATTCGATCTGAATCGACAACAGGTATGGCACATCCAATACTTCTGGACGTTTGCCGAAGTCCTTACGGATACGTTTCTTCTCAGAATAAGAGTAAGTCATGGGGTTCCTCAGCTTGCTGATTTTTTTCCCAACTGCCCTGCGGGCGGCTTTATATGGCAATAGCTGGTTGCCATTTGGGGTGGGGAAATCAAAGTCCCACAGCGCAAAAAGGCCGGTGATTAATTCATCACCAGCCCGGCCTGCTTAACAGGCAGTAAGACGGGTCAAGCCCGAATTACTTAACTTCAACAGACGCACCAGCGGCTTCAAGTTCTTTCTTGAGCGCTTCGGCTTCGTCTTTAGAAACGCCTTCCTTGATTGGAGCTGGAGCGCTCTCAACCAGATCTTTCGCTTCTTTCAGGCCCAGGCCTGTAGCGCCACGTACTGCTTTGATCACAGCAACTTTGTTAGCGCCTACGCCAGCCAGAACAACGTTGAACTCGGTTTGCTCTTCAGCAGCAGCACCGGCATCGCCAGCAGCTACAGCAACTGCCGCAGCAGCAGATACACCGAACTTTTCTTCCATAGCGCTAACCAGCTCTACTACGTCCATGACAGACATTTCAGCGATAGCGTCTAGAATTTGGTCTTTAGTTACAGACATGACAAATTCCTACATTAAACGGCATTTAGCCTACATTAAACTCTTAATTGCACACAGCGTAAATTACGCTGCCTGCTGCTCTTTTTGCTCGCGAACCGCGGCAATGGTACGTACCAATTTGCCAGCTGCTGCTTCTTTCATCGTGCTCATCAGACGTGCCAATGCTTCCTCGTACGTAGGTAGCGTTGCTAACACATCGATACTGACGGTTTCACCGTTGAAGGCGGCACCTTTGAGCTCAAACAGCTTCTCTTCTTTGGCAAAGTCTTTAAAAAGACGTGCCGCTGCACCTGGGTGCTCGTTAGAGAAAGCAATTAACGTTGGGCCAACAAAAGTTTCGCTCAGACACTCGAAGGAGGTGCCTTGCACTGCACGACGGGCCAGGGTATTACGCACAACGCGCATCCAGACACCATTAGCACGAGCTTGCTTACGCAAACTAGTGATTTTATCGACAGTAACACCACGAGCATCAGCGACTACGGCAGAAAGAGCACCAGTTGCGGCTTGCTGGACTTCAGCAACAATTGCTTTTTTGTCATCAAGCTTAATCGCCATTGGCTCTTAACTCCTGGTTCATCCAGACAAATGCCTGGCTTTCCAACACATCACCGGCACAATGCCGGTGCGCGATTTACGGTGAGAGCCAGAAGAGTTTAAATACAATTCTGGGGCTAACACCGTCTGCGTAGGCAGTCATTAAGCAACAGCATGCTGTTGCACCTACGGTCTCGGACGGAAGCGGCCACTTTGCAAGCAAAACAACCACTTCTACCCTAAAAAAAGAACGCGGGATTATATCGCAACCCCTGCCATTCTGTAAAGCACCAATTCTTCGCAGCTTAGACCTGAGAAGCCAGGGAAGCCTGGTTCAGGGCAATACCTGCACCCATGGTCGAAGAAATCGTGACTTTCTTGATGAAAACACCTTTCGCAACGGATGGCTTAGCACGTTTCAGTGCTACCAGCAGAGCTTCCAGGTTTTCTTTCAATTTGTCTGCGTCAAAATCCACTTTACCGATGGTAGTGTGGATGATGCCGTTTTTGTCGTTGCGGTAACGAACCTGACCAGCTTTAGCGTTTTTCACTGCTTCGGCTACGTTAGGGGTAACAGTACCGGTTTTTGGGTTTGGCATCAGGCCGCGTGGACCTAAGATCTGGCCCAAGGCACCGACCACACGCATAGCGTCTGGAGAGGCAATCACCACGTCAAAGTTCATTTCGCCTTTTTTGACCTGTTCGGCCAAATCTTCCATCCCAACGATATCCGCACCGGCAGCTTTAGCAGCTTCGGCGTTGGCACCCTGAGTGAATACAGCAACACGAACATCACGACCAGTACCGTGAGGCAGTACGGTAGCACCACGCACGTTTTGATCAGACTTACGGGCATCGATACCCAAATTTACCGCTACATCAACGCTTTCTACGAACTTAGCAGTTGCCAGTTCTTTCAGCAGAGTGACTGCATCCTGAAAATCGTATTCACGAGTGGAATCTACTTTTTCACGGATCAATTTTGCACGCTTTGATAATTTAGCCATGTCTTACCCCTCCACTACCAGGCCCATTGAACGAGCAGTACCAGCGATGGTACGCGCGGCAGCGTCGTGATCTGCAGCAGTCAGATCCGGCTCTTTCAATTTGACGATTTCGTCGATTTGCGCCTGAGTCACCTTACCAACTTTCTTGGTATTCGGCTGACCAGAACCGCTCTTCAAACCAGCGGCTTTCAGCAACAGGAAAGATGCTGGTGGCGTTTTGGTTTCGAAGGTGAAAGAACGATCGCTGTACACAGTGATCACAACTGGGATTGGCATGCCTTTTTCAATGGAATCTGTTTTGGCGTTGAAACCTTTACAGAATTCCATGATATTCACACCGTGTTGACCCAACGCTGGACCAACTGGTGGTGACGGGTTTGCCATACCGGCTTTTACCTGCAATTTAATTAATGCAGTGACTTTCTTTGCCATAGTACACCTCTGTATCGGGTCTTAGCCTCGTAAATGCGAGGACATTTACTCGAACGGCTCCCCTTGGTTAAAAAGGCCGCAGATCATAAAGCAATCGGCGGCCGGAATCAATGAATAAAATTTAGGCTTTTTCGACCTGACCAAACTCCAGATCGACCGGGGTAGAACGGCCAAAAATAAGCACAGACACTTTGACCCGACTCTTCTCGTAATCGACTTCTTCTACCACACCGTTGAAATCGGCAAATGGACCTTCAGTCACACGCACCACTTCACCAGCTTCAAACAGTGTTTTCGGCTTCGGTTTGTCGGCGTTGTCTTCCAGACGGTTCAGAATAATGTTGGCTTCTTTCTCAGAAATAGGTGCAGGACGATCCGAGGTGCCACCGATGAAACCCAGTACCCGAGGCACACTCTTCACCAGATGCCAGCTTTCCTCACACATTTCCATTTGCACCAGCACGTAACCCGGGAAAAACTTCCGCTCGGATTTACGCTTTTGACCAGCGCGCATCTCCACCACTTCTTCAGTAGGGACTAATACTTCACCAAATTTATCTTCCATCTGATGGATTCGGATATGCTCACGCAGCGAGGTAGCTACCTTTTGCTCGAAGCCAGAAAAAGCCTGTACCACATACCAGCGCATCTTACCCGCCATGATTAAACTCCTACACCGGTGAAAAAGGATACGACCCGCAACAATATTGCATCAAGGCCCCAAAGCAGCAAGCCGACAATCAGCGTGGCAACCATTACAATAATGGTGGTTTGCGTGGTTTCCTGGCGGGTAGGCCAAACGACTTTACGTACTTCAGTACGAGCGTCCTTGGCAAAAGCAAGGAAAGTCTTGCCCTTGGCGGTCTGTGCTGCAACCAGCCCGGCAGCAGCCACCAAAACCACGATGGCAACGGCTCGCTCTAAGGTGCCGAAATCAAACATATAATTACCGACTACCACCAGTGACAGCAGCGCAAAAACGGCCAGCCACTTTACGGAATCCAGACTGCTTTTTGGGGTTTCACTCGTTGCACTCATGCTTACTTTCACCTCAGCTCGGCTTCGCCGATACATGCTTTCATCACAGCATCACAGATGCTCTGGATATGTTGGCAGGGGCAGAGGGATTCGAACCCCCAACCGTCGGTTTTGGAGACCGCTGTTCTACCAATTGGAACTATGCCCCTGCAAAAAACGGTTCACTGCTTTTAAGCAGTACTCAAAATAGCCGCTCATTATACTGCCTTCATAGGTTAAGGCAAGCCTAACCGGTAGCATTCAAAGCTTTTTCCATCTGAGACGG
>NZ_JAUGZK010000022.1:0-18169 GCF_036327005.1 Alkalimonas mucilaginosa | reverse complement strand
TTTTTGTGCTGAATTTGCTATTCGGTAAATTCAAACACTTGTTTGAAAGCTCGGCTTGTGCGAAGCTAACTAACAGATCCGTCCAGTTAGGAGTGCTTCATGAGCAGCCAATACCAAGCCCCACTCAATGATATGCAATTTCAGTTGTTCGATGTCTGGCAGGTCCAGCAACATTGGCAACAGGTACCAGCACTGGCAGAACAATTGGAGCCAGAGACAGCACAAGCCATTTTGCAGGAAGCTGCCAAGATTTGTGAACAGCAAATTGCGCCTCAAAGCCAACTGGCTGATCAAACCGGAGTATCTTTAGACCAGGGCGAAGTTAGTACTCCAGAGCATTACAAAGCCTGTTATCAGGCCTGGTGCGAAGGTGGTTGGGCTGGCTTTAGTGGCGATCCCGAATACGGTGGCATGGGCATGCCCAAAGTATTGTCCATGATGTTGGATGAAATGATGTGCAGTGCTGACATTGCCTTTTCACTTTATCCAGGCCTTACAGCAGGAGCCTGCGTCACCTTGCAGCAATACGCCAGCGACGAGGTGAAAGCCTTGTACTTGCCAAAGCTTTACAGTGGCGAATGGTCAGCGACCATGTGTTTAACAGAAAGCCACGCAGGATCGGACCTTGGCCTAATGCGTACTAAAGCAGAGCCGCAAACGGATGGCAGTTACCGCATTAGCGGCAGTAAAATATTTATCACCGCCGGCGAGCATGATTTAACAGATAACATCATTCATCTGGTACTGGCCAAGCTGCCGGATGCACCAGCTGGTAGCCGTGGTATTTCGCTCTTTATTGTGCCTAAGTTTTTACCGGATGCTGGCGGTAAGCCAGGGCAGCGCAATGCACTGCATTGTGGCTCTGTCGAACATAAAATGGGTATTCATGCTTCCGCAACTTGCGTGATGAACTTCGATGGTGCGGTCGGCTACTTGCTGGGTGAGCCGCATAAAGGCCTGGCAGCGATGTTTACCATGATGAATTACGAACGGCTGGCCATGGGCAGTCAGGGGCTGGGTGCCGCCGAACGGGCTGGGCAAAATGCCTTGGCCTATGCCAATGACCGTCTGCAAGGGCGTATTA
The DNA here is from genome assembly GCF_036327005.1 of Alkalimonas mucilaginosa. Taxonomy (NCBI): domain Bacteria; kingdom Pseudomonadati; phylum Pseudomonadota; class Gammaproteobacteria; genus Alkalimonas; species Alkalimonas mucilaginosa. Next base: position 17,085 of record NZ_JAUGZK010000022.1, on the reverse strand, counting down.
CCGAACGTGATGCGAATAAAGCTGAGCCTATTATCCGGCACCCTGATGTGCAGCGTATGCTCTATACCATTCAGTCGCTGAATGAAGCAGGTCGCAGTTTTTCGACCTGGGTAGCGCTGCAACTGGATAAGGCGAAATACAGTGGTGATGTAAAGGGGCAGCAATTTGCCAATTTACTGACACCTATCGCCAAAGCTTTTATGACCGATCTCGGTCTTGAGTGCACAGTGCAGGCACAGCAAGTGTTTGGTGGCCATGGTTACATCAAAGAGTGGGGTATGGAGCAACTGGTACGGGATGTACGGATCGCACAGATATACGAAGGCACCAATGGCATTCAGGCTGCTGATTTTATGCTGCGTAAAGTCGCGGCTGACAATGGCGCTGTATTATTTAGCTTGTTTACCGATATCGGAAATTGGCTGGATCCGTCGATTCAGTGGCATCCTCAGTTAGCGACCTATGTAGAAAGAACCCGGACACTTACAGCATCGCTGTTAAACCGGTCACAACAGGATAAAGCTGTACTTGCTGAGTTTGCTTATGACTTTATGACGCTGACAGGCTATCTGCTATACGGTTATGTATGGCTCAAGCAAATTGATGCACTGCAACATGCTGACTTGCCGAATGAAGTGAAACAACAAAAGCAGCAGCTAGCAGCTTTCTATTTTAAGAAGATTTTACCGCGTGCTGAAACACTGTTGCATATTATGCAGGATTAGATGCGCCTCCAATTCACAATAAAAGTGCAGAGATGCGCTTTTATTGTATGATAGGGAACATACACGGAGGGGAGGGGCTTTATGCGTTATTTAGCGGTATTGTTGTTGGTATTTGTCAGTACTCCCATGTTGGCGATGGATGCGTTGGACAAGCGTTTAAAAGAAGAAGACTGGGATAACTACTCACCTTTTACTTTATTGCCACACAGGAATAACTTCTTGCAGCCTTTGAGTTATGCCAAAGGGCTGAGAGAAACCATTAACCGCGACGGTGATAGTGCACCTATGGAGCGGTTTGAGACTAAGTTTCAACTTAGCCTGAAAACACCGTTATGGAGTCGTGTCTATCAGGACAAAGGCTATCTGTTTTTTGCATTCACTCAACAAGCTTACTGGCAATCATACAACAAAGCAGTGTCATCACCTTTTCGTGAAACCAACTACGAGCCTGAGCTTATTCTGGCTTTTCCACACTTTTATGGCGTTGATCAAGCGGCCAGCCGGGTTGTCAGTGTGAGTTTGTCACATCAGTCCAACGGTCGGGCTGGCGAGTTATCAAGAAGCTGGAATAGGTTAAAGCTTAATTGGGTGGGCTCCATTGGTGATGTCTTTGTCAGTGTCACACCCTGGTATCGCTTCCCGGAAAAAGCCAAGCGGTTTGAAGGGGACCCGAAAGGCGATGATAATCCAGACATCAGTCATTACATGGGCTACTTTGAAATTGCTGCAGCCTACAAAAATAATACCGAGACGTACCGGATGATGCTGCGAAATAACTTGAAGAGTGATAATAAAGGTGCGCTCGAGCTATCTTATTCCAGGCCAATGAATAAGTACTTGCGCTGGTATGCCTCATTTTTTACCGGTTACGGCGATAGCATGATTGATTACAATCGACCAGTCACCCGCTTCGGTTTAGGTTTTGAACTGAATGATGTGATATAGCACCAACCAGATACAGAAATCGCTTGAGTTTTCACCGCAATTCTATATAATGCGCGTCCAACCGTTTTATCAGGTTGGTGCGGTAAGAGGGAACTCTTACCCCGACAATGCTCCCGATTGGGGAGCAACTGTACTTCGCTGCAAAGGCTCACTCCATAATTGGAGTTGTGCTTTTGTTATTTTTTGCTCTTTTTGCTCTTTGAGGCTTTGATTTATGAGTAATCAAAGGATACGTATCCGCCTGAAAGCGTTCGATCACCGTTTGATCGATCAGTCAACTTTAGAAATCGTTGACACAGCCAAGCGTACTGGTGCTCAGGTTCGTGGTCCAATTCCACTTCCAACCCGTCAGGAACGTTTTACTGTCTTGATTTCTCCTCACGTCAATAAAGATGCACGTGATCAGTACGAAATTCGTACCCACAAGCGTCTGATCGATATCGTTGAGCCAACGGATAAAACCGTGGATGCTCTGATGCGATTGGATCTGCCTGCTGGTGTTGACGTTCAAATCAGCCTGGGCTGACAAGACAGGTTTTAAGAGAGGTTTAGGAAATGGCTATCGGTTTAGTCGGTCGTAAAGTAGGAATGACCCGCATCTTCACTGAAGATGGCGTCTCTATTCCTGTTACCGTAATCGAAGCGACACCAAATCGCGTGACTGCTGTGAAGTCTCAAGAGACTGACGGTTACAGCGCGTTGCAAGTGACTGCTGGTACTGTGAAGGCAAGCCGCCTGAGCAAGCCAGAAGCTGGTCACTTCGCTAAAGTTGGTGTTGACGCTGGTCGTGGTCTGTGGGAATTCCGCCTAACAGACAATGCAAGCAACGACATCCAGGTGGGTAGCGAGATTACTGTTGAAATTTTCGCAGAAACCAAGAAAGTTGATGTGGTTGGCACATCAAAAGGTAAAGGTTTCGCTGGTGGCGTGAAACGCTGGAACTTCCGCACTCAGGATGCTACGCACGGTAACTCTTTGTCACACCGTGCACCAGGTTCGATTGGTCAAAACCAATCACCAGGTAAAGTATTCAAAGGTAAGAAGATGGCCGGTCATATGGGCGCTGAGCGCGTGACTGTTCAATCTCTGGAAGTGGTCCGTGTTGATGCTGAGCGTAACATCCTGCTGGTAAAAGGTGCTGTACCTGGTGCCATCGGCGGCGATGTGATCGTGAAGCCTGCGGTCAAAAGCTAACGTCTGGGGAGATAAGTGATGGAATTAGCATTACGGGACGCAAAAGGCGTTCTTGAAGTTTCCGAAGCGACCTTTGGACGTGAGTTTAACGAAGCGCTGGTTCACCAGGTCGTTGTTGCGTATGCAGCAGGCGCCCGTCAGGGAAGCCGTGCTCAGAAAACGCGTTCAGAAGTTCGCGGTGGCGGCAAGAAGCCATGGCGTCAAAAAGGTACTGGCCGTGCACGTGCCGGTACAATCCGCAGCCCTATCTGGCGCAGCGGTGGTGTGACTTTTGCGGCCAAGCCACAAGATCACAGCCAGAAAGTAAATCGTAAAATGTACCGTGGTGCCATCAGAAGCATTCTGTCTGAACTGGTACGTCAGGAACGTTTGATTGTGGTTGAAAACTTCACCGTTGAAACGCCTAAGACCAAAGAACTGGTTGGCAAGCTGAAAGCGATGGAGCTGAAAGATGTGCTGATCGTCACCAACGACGTTGATGAGAACTTGTTCTTATCTGCACGCAACCTGTACAAGGTTGATGTGCGTGACGTTCACGGTATTGATCCAGCAAGTCTGATTGCCTTTGATAAAGTGCTGATGACAGCTGCTGCGGTGAAACAACTTGAGGAGCTGTTAGCATGATGCGCGAAGAACGTTTGCTGAAAGTAATTCTTGCTCCGCATGTATCTGAAAAGAGCACCATTGCGGCAGAAAACTTCAACACCGTCGTTTTCAAAGTAGCAACTACTGCCACCAAAGCCGATATCAAAGCAGCTGTACAAAAGTTGTTTGATGTCGAAGTCACTGCAGTAAACACGGTCAACGTGAAGGGTAAAACCAAGCGTACCGGTTTGCGCGTGGGCAAGCGTAGCGACTGGAAAAAGGCCTACGTCACCCTGAAAGAAGGCAGCGAAATCGATTTCGTTGGCGGCGCTGAGTAAGAAGAGGAGTTAGGAAATGGCACTTGTAAAGTGTAAACCTACATCACCAGGTCGTCGCCACGTCATCAAAGTGGTTAACCCGGACCTGTACAAAGGTAAGCCTTATGCTCCTTTGTTAGAGAAGAAAAGCAAGACTGGTGGTCGTAACAACAATGGTCGCATCACTACGCGTCACATTGGTGGTGGCCATAAGCAACATTACCGTCTGGTTGATTTCAAGCGCACCAAAGATGGCATTCCGGCCAAAGTTGAGCGTTTGGAATACGATCCGAACCGTACTGCTAACATCGCCTTGGTGTTGTATGCAGATGGTGAGCGTCGTTACATCCTGGCGCCAAAAGGCATGAAAGCTGGCGATAGCGTGCAATCAGGTGTTGATGCACCTATTAAAGCAGGTAATACCCTGCCGATGCGTAATATCCCGGTTGGTCAAGTGGTGCATAATGTGGAACTGAAGCCAGGTAAGGGCGGCCAAATGGCTCGTTCAGCCGGTGCTTTCATCCAGATCATCGCCCGTGATGGTGCTTATGTGTTGCTGCGTTTACGCAGTGGTGAAACACGTAAAGTACTGGCTGACTGCCGTGCCACCATCGGTGAGATTGGTAATGCAGAGCACATGCTGCGTCAATACGGTAAAGCGGGTGCAACGCGTTGGCGCGGTGTTCGTCCTACTGTTCGTGGTGTGGTAATGAACCCTGTTGATCACCCACACGGTGGTGGTGAAGGCCGTACTTCTGGTGGCCGTCACCCAGTTACACCATGGGGCGTACCAACCAAAGGGTACAAGACTCGTTCAAACAAGCGTACTGATAAACTTATCGTACGTCGTCGTGATAAATAATTTGTGAGGAATTGCCATGCCACGTTCTCTCAAGAAAGGTCCATTTATCGACCTTCACTTGCTGAAGAAGGTAGAGAAAGCGTTGGAAAGCGGTGACAAGAAGCCTATTAAGACTTGGAGCCGTCGTTCAATGATCATACCTGATATGATCGGATTGACCATCGCTGTCCATAATGGTCGTCAACATGTACCTGTGTTTGTCTCTGAAGAGATGGTAGGTCACAAGCTGGGTGAGTTTGCCCCAACTCGTACTTATCGTGGTCATGCGGCAGACAAAAAGGCCAAGAAACGCTAAGGGGTGAATCATGCAAGCATTAGCTAAACACAAATTTGCCCGTTCTTCTGCGCAGAAAACTCGTCTGGTTGCTGACCAGATCCGCGGACTGCCAGTCGATAAGGCGTTGGATATCCTGACGTACAGCCCGAAAAAAGCTGCACATCTGGTGAAAAATGTCCTTTTATCAGCCGTAGCCAACGCAGAGCACAACGAAGGTGCTGACATTGATACGTTGAAAGTGCAAACCATCTTTGTTGATGAAGCACCTTCGATGAAGCGTATCAAGCCACGCGCTAAAGGCCGTGCTGACCGTATCGTCAAGCGTACCAGTCACATTACTGTGATCGTAGCTGATAACTAGGAGTGAGAAATGGGACAGAAAGTACATCCTAACGGGATTCGCCTAGGTATCACTAAGCCTTGGAGCTCGACCTGGTTCGCGAATTCGAAAGACTTTCCGGACTTCCTGAATGGTGATTTCAAAGTGCGTCAGTACCTGACCAAAGAACTGAAATCAGCTTCTGTAAGCCGGATTGATATCGAGCGTCCAGCCAAGAGCATCCGTGTGACTATTCATACGGCTCGTCCAGGCATCGTGATCGGTAAAAAAGGTGAAGACGTTGAGAAACTGCGTAAGCGCGTAGCAGCAATTGCTGGCGTACCTGCGCAGATCAATATCTCTGAGATTCGTAAACCTGAGCTGGATGCCAAACTGGTTGCTGACAACATCAGCAGTCAGCTGGAGCGTCGTGTTATGTTCCGTCGCGCTATGAAGCGTGCGGTACAAAACGCCATGCGCACTGGCGCTAAAGGTATCAAGGTTGAAGTAAGCGGTCGTTTAGGCGGTGCAGAAATTGCCCGTACCGAGTGGTACCGTGAAGGTCGTGTACCACTGCATACATTGCGTGCGGACATCGACTATTCAACCTCTGAAGCATTAACCACTTACGGTATCATTGGTGTGAAAGTGTGGATCTTTAAAGGAGAAATCCTGGGTCAACTGCCTTTGGCAAACAGCAACACCAACAACACGAATCAGCCTAAAGCGCCGAAGAAAGCTGCCGGCCGTAAAGGTAAGTAGGGGTATTGAGCGATGTTGCAACCAAAACGAACTAAATTTCGTAAAGTGCATAAAGGCCGTAACCGTGGCCTGTCGCAAGTAGGCGACAAGGTCAGCTTTGGTACCTATGCATTGAAATCTGTTGAGCGCGGTCAAATGACTTCGCGTCAAATCGAAGCTGCCCGTCGTGCGATGACTCGTGCGGTGAAGCGTGTTGGTAAAATCTGGATCCGTGTGTTCCCAGACAAGCCAATCACCACCAAGCCGCTGGAAGTGCGGATGGGTAGCGGTAAGGGCTCTGTGGATTACTGGGTATGCCAAATCAAACCTGGCAAAGTCCTGTATGAAATGGATGGCGTATCGGAAGAGCTTGCTCGCCATGCGTTCTCTCTGGCCGCAGCTAAGCTTCCATTTAAGACCACCTTTGTTACGCGGACGGTAATGTAATGAAAGCGAGCGAACTGAAAGCAAAAAGCGTTGAAGAGTTGAACGCTGAACTCCTGAGCTTACTGCGTGAGCAATTTAATTTGCGCATGCAGGCCAGCACAGGTCAACTGGCTCAGACTCATCTGCTGAAGAACGTACGTCGCGATATCGCGCGTGTAAAGACAATCTTGACTGAGAAGGCAGGTGCGTAATGAGTGAACAAAACACCCGTACACTGCAAGGTAAAGTGGTTAGCGACAAAATGGACAAGTCCATCGTTGTAGCCATCGAGCGTCAGGTGAAGCACCCGATTTATGGGAAATTCATCAAGCGCACGACCAAATTGCACGTTCATGATGAAACCAACCAGTGCAAAGCTGGCGACATTGTCACTATTCGTGAGTGTCGTCCGCTGTCCAAGACCAAGTCCTGGACCCTGGTGAACGTCGTAGAATCTGCATCCTAAGCAGGGTGAAGATAGAAGCGGTCCGCTAAGGGCCGCTTTTTTTATTGGATAACTACCACTTTTTACAAAGTGCTGTTATAATCACGCGCCCCTCGTCTATGGGGGGGATTTCTATTTGTAGCAGCTTGGCCCGATAAGGGCTAATTAAGTGGATAACGGAGCACTAAGATGATCCAGATGCAATCTATGCTGGATGTCGCTGATAACAGCGGCGCTCGCAGCGTAATGTGTATTAAGGTCTTAGGTGGTTCTCACCGCCGCTATGCTGCAATTGGTGATGTCATCAAAGTTACTGTGAAAGAAGCAATTCCTCGCGGTAAGGTAAAAAAAGGTGACGTACTGAATGCAGTGGTGGTGCGGACGCGGAAAGGCGTACGTCGTCAGGACGGGTCATTAATCCGTTTTGATCGCAATGCAGCGGTGTTATTGAACACCAAGCTGGAACCGATCGGTACACGTATCTTCGGACCTGTGACACGTGAACTTCGTGGCGATAAGTTTATGAAGATCGTGTCTCTGGCACCAGAAGTACTGTAAGGAGTCACCATGGCAACTAAAATCCGTCGTGATGACGAGGTAATTGTTCTTGCTGGCAAGGACAAAGGCAAAACCGGTAAAGTCACCAAAGTACTTTTGGATGAAAACCGTGTTTATGTTTCAGGCGTGAACCTGGTGAAAAAACACCAGAAGCCAGTTCCTGCGTTAAACCAGGCTGGCGGCATCGTCGAGAAAGAAGCCTCGATTCACGTATCAAACGTAGCGATTGTCAATCCGAAAACCGGAAAGGCAGATCGTGTTGGTTTCCGTTTTGAAGAAGGCAAGAAAGTTCGCTTCTTCAAATCGAATAATGAAGTAATCTAATTGCTATTGGAGTAATACGATGGCGAAACTGCATGAAATTTACAAAGACACCGTAGTTCCTGGACTGATGAAACAGTTCGGCTACACCAGCGTCATGCAAGTCCCTCGGATTGAAAAAATCACACTCAATATGGGTGTGGGTGAAGCAGTTGCTGATAAAAAAATTCTGGAAAATGCTGTGGCAGATTTAACTGCTATCGCTGGCCAGAAGCCGCTTATCACTAAAGCGCGCAAATCAGTTGCCGGTTTCAAAATCCGTGAAGGCTACCCTATTGGCGCAAAAGTCACTCTGCGTGGCGAGCGTATGTGGGATTTCCTGGAGCGTTTGGTATCCATTGCGATCCCACGTATCCGTGACTTCCGCGGAATTAACCCTAAGTCTTTTGACGGCCGTGGGAATTTTAGCATGGGCGTGCGTGAGCAAATCATCTTCCCAGAAATCGACTACGACAAAGTCGATGCAGTGCGTGGTTTGGATATTACCATCACCACTTCTGCTGCTTCTGATGATGAAGGCCGTGCATTGCTTTCTGCATTTAACTTCCCATTCAAGAAATAAGGTGTAGGGTTATGGCAAAAAATTCAATGAAAGCGCGTGAAGAAAAGCGTGCAAAACTGGCAGCCAAATACGCTGAAAAGCGTCATGCACTGAAAGATCTGATAGCAAATCCAACTACGTCTGATGAAGACCGTTGGGCTGCTGTATTACAGCTGCAATCGTTACCGCGTGATTCTAGCCCGTCCCGTCAACGTAACCGTTGTCGCGTGACTGGTCGTCCGCATGGGTACCTGCGTAAGTTCGGCATGAGCCGGATCAAAGTCCGTGAAACGGCAATGCGCGGTGAAATTCCTGGCCTTCGCAAGGCTAGCTGGTAAGAATCACGGGAGTAACGAGCTATGAGTTTACAAGATCCAGTAGCGGATATGTTTACTCGCATCCGCAATGGCCAGTCGGCTAATAAAGTTGCGGTAAAAATGCCTTCTTCTAAGTTGAAGATCGCAATTGCGAATGTATTAAAGAGTGAAGGTTACATCGAAGATTTCGCTGTAGCACAAGATAGCAAGCCTGAGCTGGAAGTTACCTTAAAGTATTTCCAGGGTAAGCCTGTTATCGAAACGATTGATCGTGTTAGCCGTCCTGGTCTGCGTATTTACAAGAAACGCGACGAATTACCGAAGGTAATGGGTGGTTTGGGTGTTGCTATTGTTTCAACATCCAAAGGGCTGATGACTGACCGTGCCGCGCGCAAGGTTGGGATCGGTGGCGAAATCATCGGCTACGTAGCGTAACGGAGGGGTAATCTATGTCTCGTGTAGCAAAAGCCCCTATTGCTATTCCTGCTGGTGTTCAGATTAATCTGGACGGCCAGAAAGTAGCAGTCAAGGGTAAAAATGGCGAGTTGACGGTCAACGTCAACCCAGCAGTAGAAATTGTTATCGATGGTGATGTGGTTCGTACCACGCCTCGTGAAGGTTTCGCTAACGCTATCGCACAAGCAGGTACAGCCCGCGCTTTGATCAACAACCTGGTGGCTGGTGTCACAGAAGGCTTCACGCGTAAGCTTGAGCTGGTAGGTGTTGGTTACCGTGCCAAAGTCGAAGGCAAAGTGCTGAACATGAACCTGGGTTTCTCACACCCGATCAACTTCGCTATTCCAGAAGGGATCACCATTGAGACACCAAGCCAAACTGAAGTCGTTGTGAAAGGCAGTGACAAGCAGGTGGTAGGTCAGGTTGCTGCGAACATCCGCGCGTATCGTAAGCCAGAGCCATACAAAGGCAAAGGTGTTCGTTACGCTGATGAAAACGTGCGTCGCAAAGAAGCCAAGAAAAAGTAGGGTAGGAAGATGGATAAGAAACTTGCTCGTCTGCGTCGTGCCAAGCGTGTACGCAGAACTATTATCGAACAAGGGGCGAATCGCCTGGTTGTGCACCGTACGCCACGTCACATCTATGCCCAGCTGATCGCACCTAATGCTGAAGTGATTGCGGCTGCATCCTCTGTTGAGAGCGACATCCGTGAATCGTTAAAGTACACAGGTAACGTCGATGCAGCAACTGCTGTAGGCAAAGCTGTTGCCGAGCGTGCAGTTGCCAAAGGCGTAACTGCTTGTGCTTTTGACCGTAGCGGCTTCCGGTATCATGGTCGCGTGAAAGCTTTAGCAGACGCGGCGCGTGAAGCCGGTCTTCAGTTCTAGGAGTAGCACATGGCTAACGAAGAAGTGAAACAACAATCTGATTTGCAAGAAAAGCTGGTTGCTGTAAACCGCGTTTCCAAAGTGGTGAAAGGTGGTCGTATTTTCAGCTTCACAGCTCTGACTGTAGTCGGTGACGGCAATGGCCGTGTAGGTTATGGTTACGGTAAAGCACGCGAAGTACCAGCTGCCATTCAAAAGGCAATGGAAAAAGCGCGTCGTAATATGACTCAGGTAGAATTGAATGGTCATACTTTGCATCACCCAACGCGTGGTGTGCATTCTGGCTCCAATGTCTACATGCAGCCGGCCTCTGAAGGTACCGGTTTGATCGCGGGTGGTGCCATGCGTGCAGTGCTGGAAGTGGCAGGTGTTCAAAACATTCTGTCCAAGTGCTACGGCTCTACCAACCCAATCAACGTAGTTCGCGCTACAATCGACGCTCTGGCTTCTGTGAAGTCACCAGCACAGATTGCTGCAAAGCGTGGTCTGCGCGTGGACGATATTCTGGGGTAATCTGCCATGGCTAAGAAGACAGTGAAAGTAACTCAGACCAAGTCTGGTATCGGTCGTTTACCAAAGCACAAAGCTACGCTGCGTGGTTTGGGTCTGCGTCGTATCGGTCACACGGTTGAATTAGAAGACACACCTGCAGTTCGCGGCATGATCAATGCTGTGTTCTACATGGTTCAAGTGGAGGAGTAAGCGATGTTTTTAAATACACTCTCTCCTGCAGCTGGCGCCAAAAAAGAGAAGAAGCGTCTGGGCCGTGGTATCGGTTCAGGCCTGGGTAAAACCGGTGGCCGTGGTCACAAAGGTTTAAAATCCCGCTCTGGCGGTTCAGTTCGTCCAGGCTTCGAAGGCGGTCAAATGCCTTTGAAACAGCGTTTGCCTAAGTTTGGCTTTACCTCGCGTAAGTCACTGGTAACTGCTGAAGTTCGTCTGCATGAGCTGACAAAAGTTGAAGGTGATGTGGTTGATCTGAGCACCCTGATGGATGCGAACATCATCCCGCGCACTACCAAATTTGCCAAAGTGGTTCTGTCTGGCGAAGTGACACGCCCTGTGACTGTAAAAGGTCTGCGTGTGTCCAAAGGCGCCCGCTCAGCCATTGAAGCTGCTGGTGGAAAAGTCGAAGAATAACAAAAGGATAGTACGTAATGGCTAAACCAGGTTCGGACTTGAAAAGTAAAGGCAGTTTTGGCGAGCTGAAAGCACGCTTGCTGTTTGTACTTTTAGCCCTGGTCGTTTTCCGGCTGGGAACCTTTGTGCCAATTCCTGGAATTGACGCCGCCGTGCTAGCTCAGTTATTCGAGCAACAACGAGGCACCATTGTTGAGATGTTTAACATGTTCAGCGGTGGTGCACTTGAGCGTGCCTCTGTATTTGCGCTCGGTATTATGCCTTATATTTCAGCATCCATTATCGTGCAGTTATTGACGGTAGTGCATCCGCGTTTAGCGGAGCTGAAAAAAGAGGGTGAAGCCGGTAAGCGCAAAATTCAGCAGTACACACGCTATGGTACCCTTGGATTGGCAACCCTGCAGTCAATTGGTATTGCAACCGGTTTGCCGAATATGATGCCTGGCTTGGTGATTAATCCTGGCTTTGCATTTTATTTTACTGCGGTTGTGAGTCTGGTTACCGGCACCATGTTTTTGATGTGGTTGGGTGAGCAGATTACCGAGCGTGGTATTGGTAATGGTATTTCGTTGCTGATCTTTGCAGGTATCGTTGCTGGACTGCCATCTGCTGTAGGTGGCACTATCGAGCAAGCTCGACAGGGCGATTTGCACTTTTTATTACTGGTCGCGATCGTTGTGATTGTGGTGGCCATTACGACTTTTGTGGTGTTCTTTGAGCGCGGACAACGTCGTATCGTGGTAAACTATGCCAAGCGCCAACAAGGCCGTCAGGTCTTCGCAGCGCAAAGCAGTCATTTGCCATTAAAGGTCAACATGGCTGGGGTTATCCCGCCGATTTTCGCATCGAGTATCATTTTGTTCCCGGGTACCATTGCCACTTGGTTTGGTTCCGGTGAAGGCATGGTTGCTAATTTCCTGCAGGAACTGGCATTAACCTTGTCTCCGGGGCAGCCTCTGTACATGATGTTGTACGCTGCTGCGATTATTTTCTTCTGTTTCTTCTATACTGCGTTGGTGTTCAACCCGCGTGATACAGCAGATAACCTGAAGAAGTCCGGTGCCTTTATTCCAGGCATTCGTCCGGGTGAACAAACGTCCAGATACATCGATAAAGTGATGACTCGTCTGACATTGGCAGGCGCTCTGTACATTACCTTTATCTGTTTAGTACCCGAGTTCATGATGGTTGCATGGAATGTGCAATTCTACTTCGGCGGTACATCCTTGTTGATTATCGTTGTCGTTATTATGGACTTTATGGCACAGGTACAGACTCATTTGATGTCTCATCAATACGATTCTGTGCTTAAGAAAGCGAATCTTAAAGGCGTAGGCCGATAAGAGTTTATTGCGGAGTGAAGTCATGAAAGTACGTGCTTCCGTTAAGAAGATCTGCCGTAACTGCAAAATCATCAAGCGCAACAACGTTGTGCGTGTGATTTGCAGCGAGCCTAAGCACAAGCAGCGCCAGGGCTAACAGCAGAAGCAATTGAGTGGGCTAAGTAATTGGCCCACGAATTGTTTGCAAAATAGACGCCATTTGAGTATCCTTACGGGCTTTTCAAATCGGCACCCATAAATTTTAAGTGAAGGAGAAGGTTAGTGGCCCGTATAGCTGGCATTAACATCCCCGATAATAAACATGCGGTCATCTCGTTGACCTATGTTTATGGTATCGGTAAAACTCGCGCTCAGGCCATTTTGGCAGCAGCGGGTATCGAAGAAAGTACCAAAATCAGCGCGTTAAGCGATGCTCAGTTGGATACCCTTCGTGAAGAAGTTGCAAAATACACCGTTGAAGGTGACTTGCGCCGTGAAGTAACCCTGAACATCAAGCGTTTGATGGATCTGGGTTGTTACCGTGGCTTGCGCCACCGTCGTAGTTTGCCTGTTCGTGGTCAGCGTACTAAAACTAATGCGCGTACCCGTAAAGGTCCACGTAAGCCGATTAAGAAATAAGGCAGGTAACTTATGGCTAAAGCACAAGTTCGTACTCGTAAACGGGTAAAAAAGCAAGTTGCAGACGGTATGGCTCATATCCATGCTTCTTTCAACAACACCATTGTTACCATCACTGACCGCCAGGGCAATGCTCTGTGCTGGGCAACTGCTGGTGGCTCAGGTTTCCGTGGTTCTCGTAAGTCCACGCCTTTCGCTGCTCAGGTAGCAGCTGAGCGTGCTGGCGTTGCTGCGCAAGACTATGGTGTGAAAAACCTCGAAGTGTTCGTGAATGGTCCAGGACCAGGTCGTGAATCTGCTATCCGTGCATTGAACGGCGCAGGTTTCCGTATTACGAATATCACCGACGTGACGCCAATCCCTCATAACGGTTGCCGTCCACCTAAAAAACGTCGCGTGTAATCACAGCGCTTCACGGATTATTGGAGAAAGAAGATGGCTAGATATTTGGGCCCTAAGCTCAAGCTAAGTCGCCGTGAAGGAACGGACCTGTTCCTGAAAAGTGGCGTGCGGGCAATTGACTCAAAATGTAACTTAACAACTGCTCCTGGTCAGCATGGCGCCCGTCGTGGTCGTTTGTCTGATTACGGTATTCAGTTGCGTGAGAAGCAAAAAGTACGTCGTATGTATGGCGTACTGGAAAAGCAGTTCCGTAATTACTACAAAGATGCTGCTCGTATCAAAGGTAACACCGGTGAAAACCTGCTTCAGTTGCTGGAGTCTCGGTTGGATAACGTTGTGTACCGTATGGGCCTGGCCAGTACTCGTGCAGAAGCACGTCAGCTGGTTAGCCATAAAGCAATCATGGTGAATGGTCGTGTTGTAAACATCCCTTCCTTCACTGTATTGCCAGAACAAGTTGTTTCTGTTCGTGAGAAGGCCAAGAAACAAGCTCGTATTGCTGCGGCAATGGAGTTGGCTGGTCAGCGCGAGAAGCCAACTTGGGTTGAAGTAGACACGACTAAGCTGGAAGGTGTGTTTAAGCGTCTTCCTGAGCGTTCAGATTTGTCTGCTGACATCAACGAACAGTTAATCGTCGAGCTTTACTCTAAGTAAAGCTAACCATTAAGAGAGGATACAATGCAGGGTTCTGTCACCGAATTCCTTAAGCCGAGATTAGTTGGGATTGACAAAGTCACTCCAACTCGTGCCAAAGTTACTTTGGAACCACTTGAGCGCGGTTTCGGACATACCTTGGGTAACGCACTTCGCCGTATTCTGCTGTCTTCTATGCCAGGTTTTGCTGTCACAGAAGTTGAGATCGAAGGCGTACTCCATGAGTACAGTTCGAAAGAAGGGGTGCAAGAGGATATCATTGATATTCTGTTGAACCTGAAAGGTCTGGCCTTCCGTTTGGAAGACAAAGATGAAGTCACACTGACTTTGACCAAAAAAGGTGCTGGCCCTGTGACTGCTGCTGATATCCAGCACGGTGACGGTGTTGTCATTGTAAATCCTGATCACGTCATCTGCCACCTGACCGGCGATACTGAATTCAGTATGCGTCTGAAAGTTGAGCAAGGCCGTGGTTATGTGCCGGCATCAGCCCGTCTGTCCTCTGATGACGACGAGCGTCCTATCGGTCGTTTGCTGCTAGACGCCTCTTTTAGCCCTGTAGAGCGTATTGCTTACAGTGTAGAAGCGGCTCGGGTAGAGCAACGCACCGATTTGGACAAGTTGGTTATCGATATGGAAACCAATGGTACGCTCGAGCCTGAAGAGGCAATCCGTCGTGCTGCGACAATTCTTGCTGAACAGCTGGAGTTCTTCGTAGAACTGCGTGATAAGAGTGAGCCAGAGAAGCGTGAAGAGAAGCCGGAATTTGATCCGATTCTGTTGCGTCCTGTCGATGATCTCGAATTAACGGTTCGTTCTGCTAACTGTCTGAAAGCAGAGCAAATTCAGTACATCGGTGATCTGGTGCAACGTACCGAGGTTGAGCTGTTGAAAACGCCTAACCTGGGTAAGAAGTCGCTTACCGAAATCAAAGACGTACTGGCTTCACGTGGTCTGTCTCTGGGCATGCGCCTTGAGAATTGGCCACCAGCCAGTCTGGTAAACAAAGACTAACCGGATCCGGTTCCTGGTTTAGTAAGAAGGAATAGGTCATGCGCCATCGTAAGAGTGGTCGTCAATTAAATCGGAACAGCAGCCATCGTCAGGCAATGTTCCGCAACATGGCAAGCTCGTTGGTGAAGCATCAAATCATCAAAACGACTTTGCCTAAAGCAAAAGAGTTACGTCGTGTTATTGAGCCTTTGATCACACTGGCTAAAAACGACAGCGTGGCAAATCGCCGTTTGGCATTTGCCCGTACTCAGGATAAAGAAGCAGTTGGTATCTTGTTCACAGAACTTGGTCCACGCTACAACGCCCGTCCGGGTGGTTACACTCGTATCATCAAGTGTGGCTTCCGTGCCGGTGACAATGCGCCAATGTGTTACATTGAGCTGGTAGACCGTCCAGATGTGGATATGGAAACCGTCACTGAAGAGGCAGTAGCTGAGTAAGCTGCGCACCGAATAGAAAACCGGGACTTGTTCCCGGTTTTTTTTTCGCTTGCGATTTGTGTCGTTATTCCTTATAACAGTAACTCATGGAATAAATTATTCGGCTTGGTGTTATGTTCGTTCGCGTTTCTTCTTTCTTTTGCTTACTGGCAAGCTTCGCTGTGACGACACAAGCGCTGGAATTGCCGGTGCAGATTGAATGCCGCTCAGAGCATGCTGCGATCTGCCAGCAGGCTGACCCAAACCTTCTAACCAAAATCCCGGATCAGTTTCCGATCCTCAAGAAAGTCTTGGCGGACCCTGAACGTTATAAGGTGCAAATCCAGCTTAGTCAGATTGTCCGTGATGAACAGTTGTACCCGCATTTAATCAGCTACCGGCTTTTTGTCGATGATAAACGGTATTTTTACCCGGCCAGCACCGTGAAGTTGCCAGTGGCCTTGCTAACTCTCGAGTGGCTGCAGCAACAACAGCAGGTCACTTTGGATAGTACCTTTCATACCTATGCCAGCCGTGACTCGCAGCAAATGGTTACTGAGGACGCGATGGCTAAAGGGGGGCGTCCTACGCTTGCGCATTACATCTGGCAAGTGATGATGGTAAGTGATAATCCAGGTTTTAACCGTATGTATGAATTGTTGGGTCAGGACCATATCAATCAGCAATTACGTGATAAAGGTTTATCAAGTGCCACCATCAACCATCGTTTAAGTTTGCCGATGTCTGCAGAAGAAAATCGCCATTACAATCCGCTGGCTTTCTTTAACACAGATAACGAAGTGCTGTTGCAGTTGCCTGCTCGTTCTAGTTCCACCGTCTATCTAAACCCCTTGCTACCGAAACTTGGCTCGGCTTTTTATCAACAAGGTGTCTTGATCAATCAGCCGATGGATTTTAGTGATAAAAACCGCTTTTCCATTCAGGATCTGTCTGGCGTGCTCGAGCGGCTAGTTTTCCCTGAATTATTTCCACCTCAGCAGCAGTTTCAACTGGCCCCTGAGATGCGTGATTGGCTGCTTGCTGCTATGTTGCTTTATCCTTCAGAAAGCATGCAACCGAATTACAGCGCTCATGGCATTGCTGATAATCGTTACAAATACCTGAAATTTGGTGGTCAGCCAACAGAGCTACCAAGGCATCAACGCTGGCTCAATAAAATTGGCAGCGCCTATGGCTTTTTAACCGATGTTGGCTATTTCATTGATTTGGAGCGACAGTTGGAGTTCTTTGTCACCGCGACCATTTATGTAAATGCCAATGAAACTCTGAATGATGATACCTACGAATATCAACAGCTTGGCCTGCCGTTTCATCGAGAGCTTGGCGAATACCTGCATCAACAGCTATCCAGCAAGCCTAATCAACATAAGCCGGATCTAAGGCGTTGGCAGGCATTAATCGACCAATTCGTTCAATAAGTCCGCAAGGCGAGCAAAATCTGAGCGCTTAGACGGGATCTTCGAAAAAAGATCTTGATCGCCTTGTTCGGATCCTTATAATGCGCACCACTGATGACGACAAGGTTACAACCAAGCGTCATCCGCTTCAAAGTGAAGCG
>NZ_JAUGZK010000021.1:0-20732 GCF_036327005.1 Alkalimonas mucilaginosa | reverse complement strand
ATATTGTTTGAGCCTACTGAGATGCTTGCGCCACCCAAAGATCTCGTTGGGAATGGTAGAGCTAATCCTGCTGGAATTCCATATCTTTATGTAGCTTCAGACGAAGTGACTGCCGTGTCAGAAATCAGACCTCATACAGGTGAGATTGTAAACGTTGCAGAAATTCAACTTGAAACTAGCTTAAAGTTGATAGATTTACGTGAGCCTAGGAAAAGGGCATCTCCGATAGAGTTATTTTGGGTGCTTGGGGATATTGGAAAACTTCACCGAGAAGTCATTTTTTTTGGAACATTTAGGGAAAGAACTAAGTCGTCCTATTCAAAAGCACGCAGCAGATTATGACTATGTGCCAAGTCAATATCTTTGTGAGCTTATCAAAAGAGCTGGCTACGATGGTGTAGTATATAAAAGTGCTTTAGCTGGTGGTTTTAATGCGGCACTATTCAACCAAAATGCTGTAAATGTTCGTGGAGTTAAAAGAGTTACTGTTGGTAGTGTAACCATCAGTATTGGTTGAGTTTAGTTACTGAAGAGGTAACAGGCATTTTCCAGCTACCTCCCTTGTTTTTTGCCTCATCGCATCGTTACAAACTCTTCCGCACTGGTCGGGTGCAGCGCTACGGTGGCGTCAAAATCGGCTTTGGTGGCGCCCATTTTCATTGCTACGGCGAAGCCTTGCAGCACTTCGTCCATGCCTTCGCCAATGCCATGCAGGCCGACCACTTTTTCCTCTTTGCCGGCGCACACCAACTTAAAGGTGCTCATGGCGCGGTGCGGGGTAATGGCGTTGTACATGGCGGCAAAGCTGGAGCGATACACCTTGATATTGGCGTCGCCATATTTGGCTTTGGCTTCGGTCTCGGTCAGGCCAATGGTGCCAATCGGTGGATGGCTGAACACCACCGTTGGGATCAGCTGGTAATCCATGCTGGCATCCGGCATCGCCGGGTTAAACAGCCGCTCGGCCAGCATGCGGCCGGCTTTGACTGCCACCGGGGTAAGCTGAGCTTCGCCGGTGATATCGCCGACCGCATAAATGCCCGGCACATTGGTGTTTTGAAAGGCATCGGTGCGGATAAAACCGTGCGCATCGGTGCTGACACCGGCAGCCTCCAGCTGAATGGCGTCGGTGGCAGGCTCGCGGCCGATGGCCCAAATCAGGCAATCGACATTCAGCAGCATGCCGCCATCGGTTAAATACACCGTCAGGCGGCCATCGCTGGCGGCTTCGACTTTGCTCACTTCGGTATGGGGATGCAGTTGCAGTTCATCCTGCCTCATCCGCTCCAGCAGGGCATCGGTGATATCGGCATCAAAGTTGCGCAGCGGCCGGTCTTTACGCACCAGCAGATGGGTATCGCTACCCAGGGCGTGCAGCACACCGGCGATTTCGACGGCGATGTAGCCGGCACCCACCACCACGGCTTTTTTCGGTTGCTCGGTTAAAGCGAAAAAGCCATCCGAGTCGATGCCAAGCTCTGCGCCGGGAATATCGGGCCGGCTGGGCCGGCCGCCAACGGCGATGGTGATGTGATCGGCGGTAATGCGCTCGCCATTGACTTCCACCGTGTTTTTATCAACAAAAGTAGCAAAGCCTTCAATTAAGTCCACGCCATTGCTGGCAAAGCCGCGCTGGTAAGCACCATGAATACGCTCAATGTAGGCCTCGCGGTTGCGCACTAAAGTGGCCCAATCAAAGCCTTGCTGCTGCAAATCAAAGCCATAGGCCGGGCTGTACTTGATGGCTTCGGCTATATGAGCGCCGTACCACATCACTTTTTTCGGCACACAACCGACATTCACGCAGGTACCGCCTACGGCTTTGGCTTCAATCACCGCAGCTTTGGCACCCCGGATAGCGGCCCGGTTGGCTGAGGCAATGCCGCCGCTGCCGGCACCGATGGCGAGGTAGTCGTAGTGTCGGGTCATACAAGGTCCTATTGATTGCATCGAATTATCTTCTATATAAGGCACAGCTGCTGGAATCACAAGAGCCTTTGCATCAGGATCGTTGAAACCAACGCCTTGACTTGTCCACTCTTTGCCCCAACATAACGGTGATACGTACCGTTGATCAGGATGCCTTATGACCACAGCGCACAACCCCTTGCTGGAATTTACCGATTTACCGCCTTTTTCTGCCATCAAGCCAGAGCAGGTAAAGCCTGCCGTGGAAACGGCCATCGCCAAAGCCCGTGACAGCGTGGAGCAGGTGCTGCAGCAAAGCAGTTTTAGCTGGGAGAATCTGGTGGTGGCGCTGGAAGAGGGCAGTGACCGGCTGGGCAAGCTGTGGTCACCGGTCTCGCATCTGAACTCGGTGCTCAATAGCCAAGAGCTGCGCGAGGCCTATGAAAGCTGTTTGCCACTGCTGTCGGAATTCAGCACCTGGCTGGGACAGCACGAAGGTCTGTATCAGGCCTATCGTCAACTGGCTGATAGTGCGGATTTTGCCAGCTTAAGTACCGCGCAGCAAAAAGTCATTGCAAACGCGCTGCGTGATTTCAAATTATCCGGCATTGGTTTGCCGTCCGAGAAAAAACAGCGTTATGGCGAGATCCAAAGCCGTCTGTCGGAGTTGTCGTCCACATTCTCTAACCATACCCTGGACGCCACCCAGGCCTGGCACAAGCACCTGACCGATGAATCGCAATTGGCCGGTTTGCCGGATGATGCCAAGGCAGCCGCAGCCGAGGAGGCCAAAAACCGCGAGCTGGATGGCTGGGTACTGACGCTGGAGTTCCCAAGTTATTTGCCGGTGATGACCTATGCCGATGACCGCAGTTTGCGTGAAGAAGTCTATCAGGCCTATTGCACCCGGGCGTCCGATCAGGGACCACATGCCGGCCAGTTTGACAACAGCGCCATTATCGAAGAAACCCTGGCGTTAAAGCATGAATTGGCGCAGCTACTGGATTTTGCCAATGCCGCCGAAGAGTCGCTGGCCACCAAGATGGCCGAGTCCCCGGCCCAGGTGCTGGACTTCTTGCAGGACCTAGCGCGCCGCGCTAAGCCGCAGGCCGAAAAAGAGCTGGCTGAGCTGAAAGCCTTTGCCCAAAGCGAGTACCAGCACAGCGATTTGCAAGCCTGGGATGTGGCTTATTACGCGGAAAAACTGAAGCAAGCCCGTTATGCCATTTCCGACGAGCAGCTGCGGCCTTATTTCCCGGAAACCAAGGTGGTGCCGGGTTTATTTGCCGTGATTGAAAAGCTGTTTGGCATGACGGTGCGCGAGCGTGAGGGCGTCGATGTCTGGCATCCGGATGTGCGCTTTTACGATATTTTTGACAGCTCAGGTGCGCTGCGTGGCAGCTTTTACCTCGATTTATACGCCCGATCGAAAAAGCGCGGTGGAGCCTGGATGGACGACTGCCGCGGCCGGCGTATCCTGTCTACTGGCGAGTTGCAAAACCCTGTGGCCTATTTAACCTGCAACTTCAACAAGCCGGTTGGCGGCAAGCCAGCGCTCTTCACCCACGATGAAGTGGTGACCTTGTTCCATGAGTTTGGCCACGGTTTGCATCATATGCTGACGCAGGTGGATGCGGCTGCGGTGGCAGGTATCAATGGCGTGGCCTGGGATGCGGTCGAGCTACCGAGCCAGTTTCTGGAAAACTGGTGCTGGCAGCCGGAAGCCTTGCAGCTGATCTCGGGCCATTACCAAACTGGCGAAGCCTTGCCGCAGGACTTGCTGGATAAAATGCTGGCGGCGAAAAACTTTCAGTCGGCCATGTTTTTGGTGCGTCAGTTGGAATTTGCGCTGTTCGATTTCAGGCTGCACGCCGAGTACCAGCCAGAGCTGGGTGGCCGGGTACAGGCCTTGCTCGATGAAGTGCGGCAGCAGGTGTCGGTAATTATTCCGCCACGCTTTAATCGCTTTCAGCATGGTTTTAGCCATATCTTTGCCGGTGGCTATGCCGCTGGTTACTACAGCTATCTGTGGGCTGAGGTGCTGTCCTCCGATGCCTTTGGCCGCTTTGAAGAAGAGGGGGTCTTTAATCCGCAAACCGGGCGTGATTTCCTGCAATGGATTTTAGAGCGTGGTGGCAGTGCTGAGCCGATGGAGTTGTTTAAAGGCTTCCGCGGACGGGAGCCATCCAATGAAGCTTTGTTGCGGCATATGGGGATTGTAAGCTAAGGGAATAGGGCTGGCGGTTTAGAAAATACCGGCCAAAGAACGGATCAGGCCTGACTGCAGGCCTGGTTCAGCATCTTCCCATTTCAAGTTGGCCTGATTGGCGAAGCTGATCACCCGGGCCTGGTATTTGCGGCGATCCGTTGCCCGCTCCCACAGGGTATCCGTGCTGCCGCTATCGCCTTGCAACAATAGATGCTGGCTGTACTCCAGCACCAGTTCATCGCTGTCGGCGGCAATACGCTCTGCCACCTGCAAGTCAGTCACCATGGTGTAGTAGACATCTTTGACCAATTGACGGCCAGCGTATTCAGTCCCGGCAATAATGGCCAGTGCGATGGCTGCATTACGCAGGTCCCGACTACTCACATCCACTCCATCCGCATACCCAACATAAACACCACCGCCAGATGAACGGCTGGAGCTGCGGGTATGGACAGGCTCTTCAGTAGCGTCTTCCGGTAATAACACCGGCAAAGCCAGCAACGCCGGATTCATCAGTTGAGCAATTTCGGCCTCGCTCATACCAAACTCAGCCTGAGCCAGTACTTTCTCAGGTGCTTGTTTAAGTACGGTACGCACATTCACCTGCAGCCAGTACTGTGCCAAAGATGGGCTATTCGTGACCTGATAGCCACGCTGCTGCAGAAATTCGATTACGGCCCG
Source organism: Alkalimonas mucilaginosa (assembly GCF_036327005.1). Classification (NCBI taxonomy): domain Bacteria; kingdom Pseudomonadati; phylum Pseudomonadota; class Gammaproteobacteria; genus Alkalimonas; species Alkalimonas mucilaginosa. The sequence goes on along the minus strand of NZ_JAUGZK010000021.1, from coordinate 15,934 downwards.
ATCCAGTGGTTGCTGGAATTCAGCGGCGGTGCTGCGAAAATCCAGAAAGACGGTGCGTAACTCCGGCTCGACCGGATCAAGATAGATGGTCTGGCTCATACGGGTTTGTACATCCAGCTCGCCCTTAGCAATGGAGCGGTGAATGGCTGTGCAGCCTGCCAATTGCACTAACAGCAGCAACAGGCAGAAACGAATACCCGCTTGCTGCATCAAAACAAGCCTGCTAACGCTCGTACCAGACCCATTTGCAGATCAGGCGCCGCATCTTCCCATTTTAGATTGGATTGATTGGCATAGCTGATGACTCTGCTTTGATAACGGCGTTGGTCACTCTGGCGCTGGTAGCTGGAGGTGGTGCTGCCGCTATCGCCCTGCACCAACACATGCTCTGAGCGCTCACGCACAGTGCCATCAAAACGCTCCATAATTTGAATGTCGGTAATCACGCTGTAATAAACATCCTCAATCAGTGCATCAAATACCGTACCTGCTACCGCACCGGCAATGGCTGCACCAGTTGCAGCACTGCCGGAGGAGCCACCGGTTGCTCTGTGCACGGTATGGCCAAGTACAGCACCGCCGGCAGCGCCATACCCCGCATTCATTGCACTGTTGGCGGCCCTGGCATTGGTACGGCCAACTTGCAGTACATTGGCCTGCAGCCAATAGGTCGCCTGTGATGGGCTATCAATGACCCGATAACCCCGCTGCTGTAGCGATTGGATCACCATGGGGCGAATATCAAATTCTGGTTTGTCGGACGTATTGCGGATATCCACAAAAATGGTGCGCTGCTCCGGTTCGACCGGATCGAGAAAGATGGTAGAGCTCATCTGAGTTTGCACATCCAGATTGCGTTTGGCAACCGAGGTATGAATGGCGCCGCAGCCACTCAGCGACAAGCTGACAATAACGGTGATCAGCCATAGGGCATGTTTCATTGTGGTGTCCTGTAGTAACTTAAGCTCAACAACTGCAAGCTTAATCTGCTAAGCTTAACTGGGGCTTAATTTTAGTAGAAAGAGCAAGAAATCAACAGGAGATTTGAATGCGAACACATCATTGGCTAATGGCGGCTGTTGCTGTGGCCTTGCTGGGTGCTTGTCAGCAGGGACAGGCTGGGGGGGAGCGGTTGGCTCCTGAGCCATTGATTGAGCCGATTGATCCGGTAACCAATCCTATAGCAGCTGTGAAAGAGCGGGAGCGACAAATGCAGGAATATCCTGATTTACAGAAGATGCGAACTGATATTTTTGCCATGATCGGTAGTGCGGAAGCCGATAATGTACAGCAGTGTCGTGTGATTGGCTTTGGCCATAAACCTTGTGGTGGTCCGGCCGAGTACATTGCTTATTCCACCAAAGGGGTGAATGAGACGGTGTTGCAGCAAAGGATCGCTAGTTACAACAAGGCGGCTGAAGCTGAAAATATGCGGTTGGGGCGGATGTCGGATTGTGCCATAGTGCCTGAGCCAGCAGTCAGCCTGGTGGATGGCCAGTGCAGATTAACCGGCCCAGATAAGCAAGACGTTATGTAAGGTGGCAGGTCTCTGGTACAAAGGCTTACAGCGGGTTACACTGTGCGCTTTTGTAGAGCAGGGGCTAAGATGATTTTGTTGCCAACCAGCGCTTTGACAGCTGCTGAGCAAACGCACCTTGAGGCGTTAAGCCAACGCTTTGGCCTGCCCCTGACGGAACAAGCCAACGATTGGCATTTGGCTTGGCAGCAACAGGCGCTGGTGCTACGTCATACTGACTTACCCAAGCAAAGTGATATTCTGGTGGATTTTGCCAGTGGCAGTGCCAGCTATCGTCGCCAGCATGGCGGTGGTATGGGCGAAGCCATTGCCAGGGCGGTTGGTCTGAATAAAAAGCGCGATCTGAGCGTACTGGATGCAACGGCTGGTCTTGGTCGGGATGCTTTTGTACTGGCCAGCCTGGGCGCCAGAGTGACCTTGGTTGAGCGCAATGCGATGGTGGCTGCTTTACTGGCCGATGGGTTGCGCCGGGCTGGTGAGCATCCGGAGTTATCGGATTGGCTACCAGAGCGGATGCAGCTGCATTTTGCACCTGCGCAGCAGGCACTTAGCGAGTTGGGTGTGGTCGAGGTGGTGTATCTGGATCCGATGTTTCCGGAACGGCAAAAATCGGCCTTGGTCAAAAAAGAAATGCGGGCTTTTCATCAGGTGGTAGGAGAAGACCCGGATGCTGATGCTCTATTGCCCGCGGCACTGGCACTGGCAAGCAAGCGGGTGGTGGTCAAGCGCCCGGCTTATGCACCGACTCTGGCTGGTGCTAAAGCCAGCCACGAGGTTAAAGGCAAGAACAACCGTTTTGATGTTTATGTCAAAGCTGCCTTCTAAAGCTTTGCTGCCAAAGCCGGTTTTTGCAGCTACACTCATTCAACCTCATTAGCTTCTATAGGAATTAACCATGATCAAAACAGGCGATACCTTACCCGAAGTCAGTTTTTCGCAACTCACCAGCGATGGCATGAAGAACCCAAGTACCTCGGATATTTTTAAAGGCAAGAAAGTGGTACTTTTTGCCGTACCCGGCGCTTTTACACCAACCTGCTCCGAAGCCCACCTGCCAGGGTACATTGCGCTGGCTGATGAAATCAAAGCCAAAGGGGTCGACAGTATTGTTTGTACCTCGATGAATGATGCGTTTGTGATGGCAGCCTGGGCCGAGACGCAAAATGCCGAAGAAATCACCTTTCTGGCGGATGGCGGTGGAGCTTTTCATAAAGCTACCGGCCTGACGATGGATACCGGCGATTTTGGCGGCCTGCGTTCCCAGCGATATGCCATGGTTGTGGATGATGGCAAAGTGACCCTGCTTCATGTAGAGCCACCCAAGTCATTTGAGGTCAGTAAAGCGGAAACCATTTTAGCTTTGCTCTGATACTGCCTTGCTGCACTGGTTCACAAGGGAGGTTCCCAGCCAGTAATGGCTGCTGGAGCCGCAATCGTCTGGTAAAAGCACTATGGAGCATGCGTGTTCATATTATGCGCATGCCCACACATTTAAATAAAACAACTTCTCAGGTAAGCGTTAACCATGTCTAAACGAATTCTACTTGTCATCACTTCGCTCAATGGTGGCGGGGCAGAAATGGCTGTGCTGCGGATGTTAAAAGCCTTCAATGCAGTCCCAGATACCTCTGCTCACTTAATTTCATTAAGCCAGAAAAATGACTACCAGGATGTAGATCCTGAGATGGTAACTATGCTGCCTATTGCCAACAGCAAATCCTTGGATAGTTTTTTTAAGCGCGGCAAAGTGATTCAGTTGCTGCAACAGGAAGTTGCCCGGTTGGAGCAAGAGCAGGGTGCTTTTGATGTGATCTTCTCCCACTTGGAGGTAACAAACGTCATTGTTGCTGCAGCGAACTTTCATTGCCCGGTTTTCTATGTGCATCACAACTCTATTCAACAGGAGTTGTTATGCGCAAAAGAGCGGGGACCTTTTAAGTACTTTAAAATGAAACAACGTTTAAAAGCCTTAAAAAACAAAGATGTTATCTGTGTATCCAAAGGCTCTGCGTCTGAGTTCACGCTGCCATGGTTGCCGGTGAAAAGTTGTCAGGTGATTTACAATCCGTTTGATGCGGAAGAAATTATTGCCGGGAGTCAAGAAGGTGGCAACCCTTACCCGGATCGTCCCTATCTGCTGCACGTAGGGCGTTTTGGCCGGGCCAAACGGCATGATCGGCTGTTTGAAGCGTTCGCTCAATTAACAGGCCCTGAGGTGTTGGTTTTGCTGACCAAACAGAGCAGCAAGCTCACCAAGTTGATCAAGCGGTATGGCCTGGAGGATCGAGTCATTGTGGCTGGGTTTCAGGCTAATCCGTATCGATTTATGAAACATGCGCGCTGTGTGGTGCTGTCATCCGATTACGAAGGTCTTGGCAATGTGATGGTTGAGTCTTTATTGATAGGGACGCCATTTATCGCCAACGATTACCCGCATGGCGCCAAAGAGGTATTAGGGCACTGGCGGCCTGAATGGTTGGCTGAGACCGGAAGTGCAGATGATTTGGCGCGCAAGTTGGCACAGCTTTTACAGCAGCCGCCTCAAGCTTTTCAGTGGCCCGATGCAGAGCTGTTTTCACATGTGCACAGTGCCAATGCCTATTTGGCTTTAATTAATAAAGCGACATAGGCTGTTAATAGCTATGCAGTTTCACGTGCTTAGAACCGCGGCAGCTTGACTGTTTCATGCTAAATACACAAAGTGATAGCACCCGTCCGCATTGCGCCGGCAATGGGGGCTTGCTTTTCATATGTTTAGCAGATGGGATATACTTGCCGCCGGCTTATTTATTCTAACGATGGGGACCTTATGCAAACGGTCAATATTCTGTGTATCAAGTGGGGCAAAAAATACGGCCCCGAGTACGTCAATAAGCTGCATTCAATGGTCAGCCGTAATTTGACCTTGCCCTTTCGCTTTGTTTGTCTAACAGACGATACTGTTGGGATTGATAGCCATATTGAAGTGAAGCCGATCCCTGCGGTGGGTTTTAAAGATTTTGATGAGCGTGCCCCCTGGTCGTTCGGCCATGGTTGGTTGAAAGTGACCAGCTTTGCCGATCCCTTGTATGATTTGACTGGCCCGACTCTGTTTATCGATCTGGACGTGGTTATTGTCGATAATATCGACTGTTTCTTTGAGCCGGCAGGTGAGTTCTTCGTGATCAAAGAATGGGATAAATCGGACGACACTGGCAATACGTCCGTGTACCGCTACCAGATTGGGGCCCACAGTGATTTGATTGAATTACTGAAAAATCATAAAGAGCGTGAATTGGCCAAGGTACGTAATGAACAGGAGTTCGTTACCCAGAACCTGTCAGCCCAAGGCAAGTTGCAGTACTGGCCGGAAGGCTGGTGTGTTAGCTTTAAACGCCACTGCCTGCCCAAAGGTATTATGAACTGGTTTAAACCAGCTACTATTCCTGCCGGTGCTAAAATAGTCGCTTTTCATGGCAAGCCCAATCCACCGGATGCTATTGCCGGTATCAGTGGTAAATGGTATCGCCGGGTATTGCCCGTGACCTGGGTGAAGGATATGTGGCAGTAAGGCGGCTATGACCTTTAAAATCTTTATTATTAATCTGGACCGCTCGGTCGAGCGGTACCAGAGTGCGCTTGCTCAATTGGCAAAGTGGCCGGATTTACCAATTGAGCGGGTGAGTGCTGCCGATGGGCGTGTGATGACTGAGGCCGAGATCGATCACTATTATTCGTTAAGCCTTAATCAGCAGCGCTACCATAAATTACTGAAGGCGGGTGAAAAAGGCTGTTTTATCAGCCATATCCGCTGTTGGCAGCAGATTGTCGAGCAACAACTGGATTTTGCACTGATCTTAGAAGATGATTTCCTTGTCAATGGTGATCTAGCGGCCTTATTGCAGGATGTGGCTAAGCTGCCAGCCGGTTGGCAGTTGTTGAAGCTGGCGATGCCGAATAAGCAGCAAAAAATTATAGCCGCTGAGTCTGCTGGGCAATTTAAGCGGGTATTTTTTGCCAAAAACCCGGTATCGACGGTTGCTCAGTTGGTAAGTGCAGATGGTGCCAGGCAATTGTTGGCCGCTGCAGTGCCTTTTTACCGGCCGGTGGATGTTGCTTTGCAACATACCTGGGAGCTTGGGATCCGGGCTGAAGCGATGTGGCCATTGATTTTTAAACCTGATTTGTCTTTTGAAAGCAATATCAATACTAAAAGCACGGAAGTGGTTAATCGCCGGATTTTCTATTGGCAACGGCTACGCTTTCTGTTGTGCAATGTCTGGAATAATATCAAGCTGTATGGGGTAGTTAAGGCTTTTACTGCCCGCAAGTGGCCGAATCCTACTGGCCGTACTCATTTGTCCAAATAAGCGGTAGTCAGGGTTGTTGGGCTTTACCTTGTGCGGCTGGGGCTTACACGCAGGCGTCCAATGGGCTTATCAGGGCATGGTATACTCATGATCAATTTGGCTAAAGCCCGGGTGCTGCAGGTAAGGCAGCATCGGCGAATGAAAAGGGACTCTTGTTGTTAAGGCACCTTTACTCACTGTCACTCTATGTATTGCTACCACTGCTGCTGCTCTATTTCTGGTGGCGGTCACGCAAGGACCCGGCATATCGGCAGCGATTGGCGGAGCGCTTTGGCTTTGGGCTGTCCCGGCAGCTGCAACGCTCTGGCGGCATCGTGGTGCATGCAGTATCGGTGGGCGAGGTGATAGCCGCCATCCCCATGATTCACCAGTTGCAGCAGCAGTATCCTGATAAACCTATTACGGTTACCTGCACTACGCCCACCGGCTCTGCCACTATTCAAAGCCGCCTAGGCTCAGGTGTGCAGCATTGTTATTTGCCGTTAGATTACCCTGGTGCTGTCCGGCGCTTCTTAAAGGCACTGCAACCTGAACTGCTGGTTATTCTGGAGACGGAGTTATGGCCTAATTTGTTGCAGAGCTGTGCCAGGCGGGCTATTCCTGTGGTGGTGGTAAATGCCCGTTTATCGGCACGCTCTGCCAGAGGCTATCGCCGTTTCGCTGCATTTACACGGCCTTTATTGCAGCATATCACGCTGCTGCTGGCTCAGGACAGTGCCAGTGCCAGACGGTTTCGGGCTTTAGGGTATCAGGGTGATGTCCAGGTTACAGGTAATCTGAAGTTTGAGTTGGCAGTGCCTGCTACTACCGGTGACCTGGTTGCTCGCTTTAAACCGGCTTTTGCCGGCCGGATAGTTTGGGTCGCAGCCAGCACCCATGCTGGCGAAGATGAGCAACTGCTGGCAATGTATCCCCGGTTAAAGCAACAATTTCCTGAACTTTTACTGCTGCTGGTACCGCGCCATCCAGAGCGCTTTGAGCAGGTGGCGGGCTTGGTAGCACAAGCAGGCCTTAGTTTATGGCGGCGCAGCAACATTGCCTTGTCTGATACCTCGATCCCCCTGCCGGTTTTAAAAAGTGATATTGTCCTGGGTGATTCGATGGGGGAATTGTTGGCCTGGTATCAACTGGCAGACTTAGTTTTTATTGGCGGAAGTTTGATTAAACGCGGTGGTCATAACCCGTTGGAAGCCATTTGCTTTGGCAAGGCGGTGCAGAGTGGCCCCTGGTTTTTTAATTTTAACGATGTGTACCGGCAGCTGCAGCAGCAGCAGGCGGTGACCCTGGTAGCCGACAGCAATGAACTGGCAGAGAGTACCCGCCGGTTGCTTACGGATACAGCCGGACGGCAGGCGCAAGGAAAGCGTGGCCATACTTTTTTCTTGCAACAGCAGGGGGCGATGAGTCGCACCGTGCGGGCAATAGACACACTGGTGATGGGAACTACGATGCAATCATCCATGCAACAGGAGCAGGACTATCAGGTCAAGCAACAGGGCAATGCCATCTACTGGTTTGAGCCGGCCTTTTTCCAGGATATATCCGCAGAACACTTTCAAAGCCATTGGTGGCAACAGCAGCAGGCTGTGATTGGCAGCTCCACTGGTCGTAATACCGCCTATTTTGTCCGGCATCAGCAGCACAACTTGGTTCTGCGGCACTATTATCGTGGTGGCTTGGTGGGCAAAGTACTGCATGATCAGTTCCTGATGCAGCCGGTGCAGACCAGTCGTGCCATGCAGGAATATCAACTGCTAAGTTGGATGCGGCAACAAGGGCTGGCTGTACCCAGGCCAGTAGCGGCGGCTTATCAGCGCAGTGGCCTGATTTATCGGGCAGACTTACTGATTGAACTGATCCCTGACAGCAAGGATCTGGCTGCGATTTTGCAACAGCGGGCTTTAACCCAGTCTGAGTGGCAGGCGGTGGGTGCTGCAATAGCCCAGATGCATCAACTGGGGGTGTATCACTCCGATCTAAACTGCCGGAACATTATGCTGGATGTCACAGGGAAAGTCTGGTTAATTGATTTTGACAAATGTGAGCGTCGATCAATGGCGGCATGGACCACTCAGAATCTCGATCGCCTGCTGCGATCCTTCAACAAAGAAAAGGGCAAACTGAACCCCTTCTTTTGGCAAGAGTCTGACTGGCCGCAGCTACTGACTGGGTATCAGGATCAATTGCAGGAGCAATCTGGTGCAGCTTGATTGGGATGTGATTGTGGTTGGGGCTGGTGCAGCAGGGTTGTTTTGTGCCATCGAGGCGGGCAAACGTGGTCGCAAGGTGCTGGTGCTGGATAATGGCAAGCGCATTGGCCGTAAAATTTTAATGTCGGGCGGAGGTCGTTGCAACTTCACCAATATTTACGCCAGCCCGGACAATTTTATTTCGGCCAACCCACATTTTTGTAAGTCGGCGCTAAGCCGCTACACCCAGTGGGACTTTATTGATTTAGTGCAGCGCTACCAAATTCCTTACCATGAAAAAACATTGGGGCAGTTATTTTGCGACGACAGCGCCAAAGACATTGTTGCCATGTTGCAGCAGGAGTGTGATCAGGCGGGTGTGCTGATGGCACTGTCGCAACAGATTATGGCGGTAAGCAGCGAAGAGGGTGGTTACCAGGTTCGTACTGCAACGCACTCGTTGCAATGCCAGAGCCTGGTGGTGGCAAGTGGTGGCCTGAGCCTGCCGAATTTAGGCGCGACTGCCTTTGGCTATCAGTTGGCCGAGCAATTTGGCTTGAAGGTACTGCCGTTGCGGGCTGGTCTGGTGCCACTGACCTGGCAACCGAGCGATAAAGCGGTGTTTGAAGAGATCAGTGGTGTTTCGCTGCCGGTCACAGCAGAAGCAAACCATACCCTCTTTGCGGAAGACATGCTATTTACCCACCGCGGTTTAAGTGGCCCGGCCATTTTGCAAATCTCCAGTTACTGGCAGCCAGGCGATGAGCTGCTGGTGAATTTGGCTCCGGGCCAGGATTTGGCGGGCTTTCTACAGAGCCAGCAACAGCAGCACCCGGCGCAAGAGCTCAAAACCACACTTGCACGTGTAATGCCGAAGCGTCTGGTGGAAAAGTTGCTGGCGCTGAATGTGTTTCAGAACCAGCCGCTAAAAGCGCTGAACACAAAAAGTATTGAGCGCCTGTGTGACAGTCTGACCCGTTATGTATTTAAGCCCAATGGTACTGAAGGCTACCGCACCGCTGAAGTCACCCTGGGAGGGGTGGATACCAATGAGCTGTCGTCAAAAACCATGGCAGCGAAACATCAGCCTGGCTTGTACTTTATCGGTGAGGTGGTCGATGTCACCGGCTGGCTCGGTGGCTACAACTTTCAGTGGGCCTGGAGCTCGGGCTGGGTCGCCGGTCAATACTGTTAACAGTTCACCTAAGCATTTGTTATCCGCTGCTGCAGTGTTGCGGTAACTGCCATTTGTTTTACCGAGTGCTGATCCATAGTGTAAGCTTGGCTTGGGTAGTGTCTTTTACATGTACGCTATAGTAGCAATGCTACTTTGGAGGAGGTGAGATGTTCGTGTTACGCGATGTCCGAGTTGCTTCACACCGGCTACTTACTTTGCCGGCTTTTTTTATGGCCGCTGTTGTTAGCCAGTCTTTAATAGCTGCCACTCCAGGCAGTTTGAATGCGGTGGATAACAGTAGTACCCATAGTCTGTGTGTCATGGGGAATCAGGGGCTGCAGCATGCTCAAGCGGTCAATGGCCCCGCCACGTTAACAGCAGTCGACTCACTGACAAAAGCCAATGCCGACTTTATGGCCATTGTCGTTAAGTCTTTGCACGACAGATTTGCCGCTGGGGATTTGACTGTAATAGAGGATATGTCGGTAGCCAGCAGTGCTTCCATGGCAATGGCAAGCCCCCAACTTACCACGGCTTTTTCTGGCCTGATGCTGCAAAATTACTGCAGTGCTGATGAATTTGCTGTTAGCGGTTGTGCGACCAGAATTACCCCTGCCGCTATGCCCGGAGCTGCGGATGCCCGGTATCAACGATTGAACACCAAGGTTGATGATGGCAGCTATGTGCGGCGTATCGAGGCAGGACCAACCGAGCAGGGGCCATGGCAGGAAGAGTATCGAATTGAAGGAAAAGTTGGGGACCTTGGTACTATTAGCTTTATTTTTTCAGATGCTAAAGGTGGTGAACGCTTTGATTATCAGCGCTCAGAAAGCGGTGAGGAAAGTGTTCGTCTTACGTCCGAAAGTACCAATTTTTATATTCAGGAGACTAGCCATTGCCATGGGCGTCTGGACTATGATTCACGAACAGAAGATGAACACATCACCTTGAAAAGCGCATGGCAGTTCAACAGTGGTAAAACGACCGGCCAGCTGATCTATCGCCAGGTGAGTTTGGCGGATGGTGAAGTGGTGGAGCGAAGTTTCCGTTGGTAGCAGACAGCTTGCGTGGTTACACCATGTCAATCTGAAGAGCAGCCAGCGATTTAGTACTTTAAGCGAAACAACAAGTCCATCAGATCCGGTTGCCAGAGATCGTCTTTGCGCACCCGGTTATTTTTCAGCAGCACCCCTTCCTGTTGCAATAACTGACGTTGTTGTTTGGCTGTGTCTGAGCCTGCAGCAAAAGCCAGGCTGCGATCACTGCGTAGTACTCGGTACCAGGGAAGTGCCAGTTCTTTGGGCGCAGCGCCAAGTGCTTTGCCGACTAACCGGGCGCGGCCGGGCAGGCCAGCTAAATCGGCAATTTGCCCATAGCTGGCGACTTTGCCAGCGGGAATTTGCTGGACTGTGTACCAAATCTGTTGGTAGTAACTCTGTGATACTGTCTTGTTTAGTAACATACTTTATGATTTGTACTTATAGTTAATAAATTGTTTTAATGTTTTGCCTTTTTCGTCCGGGTCTGGTAGATTTCGCGGCCTTTAATCAGGCTTTTGCTGGTGATCTATGTCGTCGGATGTGCTGTTGTCTCTTATCATTCCTTTTTACAATGTTGGTATGCACTTTAAGCCACTGCTGGATTCTTTGTCCAGGCAGTTGATTGAAGGTGTGGAGGTAGTATTGGTTTGTGATGGAGCGACGGACAACAGCCTGGCTGTAGCACAACAGCATCTGGCTGCTTCTCCTTCACCGCAGCGCTATCAGTTGCTGCAACAAGCCAACGCCGGAGTCAGTGCGGCCAGAAATCTGGGGATCCAGCATGCCAGAGGGAGCTATATTGGCTTTGTTGATGCCGACGATGTACTGCTGGATGGTTACAGTGAGCAGCTGTTGTCGGTGATACGGCAATATCAGCCTGATCTGATTGAGTTGGGCTTTAAACGTTTTGTTGAACTGCCCATGCTTTCTGAGGCCAAGCCACGTTATCTGCATCGGCATCATGGGATGCGCAGTTGTATGCAGATGGCTCCGGCAGTGTTCAAAGCAAACCGCTGGTACCCCTGGATGCGAGTGTACAGAAAAGCGATGGCCCCGGATTTTTGCTTTCCACATGGTGTGGCCTTTTGTGAAGACTTAATGGCGTTGCCTGCCTTGTACCAACAGGCAAAAACGCTCTATCACCTGAGGTTACCGTTGTATGGCTATCGGGTGCATGGTAGCAATGCCACCTCGAATGTATGCAGTGAACAGGTGGAAACTATTCGCCAGTTTAGTCTGGCACTTGAACGGCGGCAGTGTTATCAAAACCTGCCTGAGTTGTGGCGCAGCTTATTTCAGGCGCGATTAGCCTATTTGCTGTTCCAGTTGTGGAAAGATACAGGCCGTGATGAGACCATGCCGGCAGTGATGCGGCGACAGCTTCAGAGTATAGCCCGCAGACACTGGTTCAGGTCGGGCTTGTCGTTACGTAAGAAGCTTCACCTGACATTTCCTGATCATTTTTACCGCCTGGACAGGCGGCAGCATAAACTCGATTGTTTCTCTGGCATGAAAAACTGAGCCAGTGGCTTACCAGAAGTGGCTAGCCATCAGGTGCCCTGAATGTCTTTTAAGCAATGCGCTGATCATGGTCCACTTCCGAATAGCAGGCCTGAAACAGTACTTTATGCAAGGCAAGCTGCATCGCTTCAGCAATTGGGAGGCTGCTTCTGCTTAACTCGTAGTCCAGTTGGTCCACTTGCTGGCGGGCATGACTGAGCATCGGAGGCGGATCCAACTCCATGGCGATCAAGGTCTCGGCGTAGGCACTACTGCGCTCCTGCTTAATGGTTTTGCAGGTGGATAAAGCCGTTTTACCATGCTTATCCCGATAACCTGCGGCACCAAAGGTTCGGCACAAAGTCGGACGCCATTGATAAATACGGCACTGCCCCTGTTTGCCATCAAAGGATAAAGGTTGGTACATCGGGCAGCTGTTACCAGCTGGGGCCGCTTCTAGTTGTGCCAGTGTGGATTCGGCCGTGCCCTGATCAAACAGGTGCATTGCCAGCGGCAACATATCCAGCACCGAGGCTTCGATCTCCGGGTGCAGGCAGCAGGCACCACAACCACTGCGGCAATGAAGACCGCGCACTTGTTGGTAACCGGCGTAGATGTCCGCCATTTCGCCATACACAGCCTCAACACGACGCGACAATTCACGCAGTCGTTGCATAAAGACTCCGAACGAAAAAGCAAATAAAGTAAGAAACGTAGATACTCTGGGAACCAACGGATTGTTGGCGCTGCTATTGTATGCGGCGGATAAAATTCCGGCAACAGAATTTTATCCGCTTTGGCGCTGAACGAACTGCGTAGTGTTTCCTGCTCTCTTTGTTTAGAATAACCCAATGATTTAGCTTCTGAGCCAGCCATGGAAATCCTTGTACAGCAGGATGGACGCGATTACTCCACCTTTCGTCTGCCAGCCCGGTTAGAGACCGTTTACCAATGTCAGCACCTGGATGATTTGCGCCAGGTGCCCTTAAAGCCCTGGCCACGGGTGCAGGGGGAGGGCAGTAATACCATCTTTGTGGGTGATGAACTGCCCCCACTGTGTCGTTTTGTTGCCTCTGCCAAAGCTTTGAACCAGTTGGATGATGACCGCGTTTTGCTGCATGTAGAGGCGGGACACAACTGGCATCAGTTGGTGTGCTGGAGCGTGGAGCAGGGGTTATGGGGGCTGGAGAATCTAGCCTTGATCCCTGGCTCCGTTGGTGCCGCTCCGGTACAAAATATTGGGGCTTATGGCGTTGAGTTAGCTGACCGCTGTCAGTATGTTGATTTTTATCATTGGGATAGCCAGCAACTGCAGCGATTAAGCGTGAACGAGTGCGCTTTTGCTTATCGTGATAGTGTGTTTAAGCATCAACTGGCTGGTAAGGGAGTGATCGTGGCGATAGGCCTGGAGCTGACCAAAAGTCCACGGCGGGTGTTAAGTTATCAGGGGCTGGATCAATTGGCGGAGGATTGCTCACTACAGCAAGTGTTTGCTGCGGTGGTGGCCATTCGCAGGTCCAAGCTGCCGGACCCTGACGAATTGGCTAATTGTGGTAGTTTTTTTAAAAACCCGTTGCTACCGGCGCAAGCGGCTCAGGCACTGAAGATACGCTATCCGGGACTGCCTGTTTTTACGCAGAGCGATGGCTACTGCAAACTATCAGCCGCCTGGCTGATTGATCAGGCTGGGTTCAAAGGGAAGAAGCTTGGTGATATTGGTTGTTATAGCCGCCAACCACTAGTATTGGTCAATTATGGTGCCGGCACAGCCTCACAATTACTGCAGTTGATTGCAGCGATTCAATTGCAAGTACAGGCCCGCTTTGGTGTAGCACTGGAGCCTGAAGTTCAGTTGGTGGGCATGTTGGCACAAACGGCTGGAGCAACTCAGGCATGACGGAACACAGTAGCTGGCAAATTCAACGGCGACTGCTGCAGTATTTAAACGATGGTCAATTCTATTCAGGGAGCTGGCTGGGTAAAGAGTTGCAGTTAAGTCGCACAGCCATTGCTAATCATATGCAGCAGTTGCAGCGGCTGGGCTTGGATATTTTTAGCGTGAAAGGGAAAGGCTACCGTCTGGCTACCCCACTGCAGCTCTTGGACCGTGAAGCTATTCAGCAGTGGCAAAGCGATGACAGTGCTCCAATTGAGGTGTTGTCTATCACCGATTCAACCAACTTGCAGTTAATGCAACGATTGCAGCAGGGTGAAGTTCTACCCAAGGGGCTGGTGTTAGTTGCTGAAGCGCAAACTGCGGGTCGGGGGCGGCATGGCCGGCTGTGGTATTCCCCTTTTGCTGCCAGTTTATCATTTTCTATGGCGTGGCAACTGGAGCAGGGCATTCAGGCAGCGATGGGTCTTAGTTTGGTGGTAGGGGTAGCTGTCGCTGAAATGCTGGAAGCAGATTACCAACTATCGCCGCAGTTGAAGTGGCCCAATGATATCTATTTAGCAGGTAAAAAGCTGGCTGGTATTTTGATTGAGTTATCGGGGCAGAGCGATGGCCGTTGTCAACTGGTGATTGGGATTGGCATCAATGTGCAGTTGCCAGCCGGCCAGGCAGCGCGTCAGATTGATCAGCCATGGGCTGACCTAACTTCGGTCTTGGGCACTTTGGATCGCAATCAGCTGGTTGCTCGGTTGCAAAGCCGTTGCGCAGGGCAGCTAAGACGCTTTGAATTGCTGGGCTTTGCGCCTTTTCAGGCTGAGTTCAATCGCCGTCACTTATTTGCTAATCAAGCCGTACAATTAATGCAGGGGCAGCAACTGGTGCGCGGCATTTGTCATGGTGTGGATGCACAGGGTAATCTGGTGATAGAGAATCAGGGTAAGAAGCAGCTATTTCACGGTGGCGAACTAAGCTTGCGGGCGGAGAACTGAATCATGTATTTGTTGCTTGATATTGGCAATACGCGCAGTAAAGCCATGCTGGCCAGTTGTGCGGGTACTATGCAGCGATTGGATTTGCAAAATAATAAGGTCGATGTATCCAAAGTACAGGCTGTGTATTATGCGGCGGTAGCAGGCCAGGATAAAGTGCAGGCATTGAAAAAGCAGTTGCAGTTACAGCATAAACCCTGGCGCCAAATTGAAAGTGAAGCGCAGATTTTTGGCGTACAGAATTGCTATAACCAGCCCCATTTACTTGGAGTGGATCGTTGGCTAGGCATGCTGGGAGCCAATTGGTTGCTGCCTGGTAATGATGTATTGGTAGTGGATGCAGGCACAGCGGTCACTGTGGATTGGCTAAGTGCTTCCGGGCAGCATCTGGGGGGCTGGATCCTGCCCGGCTTGAAGCTACAGCAGCAAAGTGTGGTACAAAAAACGGCTAAAGTTTTTAATGCCGATACCCATCAGGCCCGATTGGCACTTGGGGATGATACGGTGTCGTGCCTGCAGAATGGTTGTCTGGTAGCTGTGCTCGGAGCCATTGCCCAAGCCTGGCAGTTGCAGCCGATGCAACAGTTGTTGCTAACAGGTGGTGACGCACAGTTGCTGGCGTCGTATCTGAAACAGTACCCGTTACGATTGGAGCCTGATTTGCTATTTTATGGCCTTGGACGTTTTATTGATAGTTAAAGGGGAACACAGCTAAAAACCAGGGTTTTGGCTAAGAATTGGGCATTCAATGCATTTAATTGCACTTTTCGCTTTTTTTCTGTTGCGCCTACCAAATCATTCTACTAGAATTCGCACCCACTGACGTTGTGCCGCTTTAGCTCAGTTGGTAGAGCAACTGACTTGTAATCAGTAGGTCATCCGTTCGACTCGGATAAGCGGCACCATTAGTGGAGGGGTTCCCGAGTGGTCAAAGGGATCAGACTGTAAATCTGCCGGCTCAGCCTTCGAAGGTTCGAATCCTTCCCCCTCCACCACTTCGTCAGCCATGGCTACGAGTAGATTGCGGGCATCGTATAATGGCTATTACCTCAGCCTTCCAAGCTGATGATGCGGGTTCGATTCCCGCTGCCCGCTCCAAGCAATTTTCGATGCTGATATAGCTCAGGCGGTAGAGCGCATCCTTGGTAAGGATGAGGTCCCCAGTTCGATTCTGGGTATCAGCACCACTTCTTGTTTCATCTCTCGTAACTACATCCTAATTTTTTGCATGAACCGCCGTTAAAGGAAGGGTTTTTATT
>NZ_JAUGZK010000020.1:0-41861 GCF_036327005.1 Alkalimonas mucilaginosa | reverse complement strand
ACCGGGGTTTGTCAGTAATCTGAAAAGGACCCTAGGGTCCTTTTTTTAGTGCTAACACAAAGATTAACGGCCTTTAGCAATAATCTCCTGGGCCATAATATCGGCGACCAGGTGGGTAGATTTTTGCTCGCTGTCGGCGCGTTGGAAAATTTGCAGTAGGGTATCGTAAATTTGCTTTACCTTAGCGGTAGCGTCATCGGCATTGTAACCTTCCGGCCGCATTTCCATGTACACATTGATGATGCCACCAGCGTTGATGACATAATCCGGTGCGTACAGAATACCGCGTTCGCGCAACATGTCGCCATGACGGGCTTGTTGCAGCTGGTTGTTGGCGCAACCGGCCACTACTTTGGCATTCAGTTGTGGAATGGTGTCATCATTGAGGGTAGCACCTAAGGCACAAGGGGCGTAAATGTCGACATCCTGGGCATAGATTTCATCCAGAGCCACTGCAGTGGCCCCAAATTGCTGCACAGCGCGCTCAACTGCTTGTGGGTTGATATCGGTGACGAAAAGTTCTGCACCTTCTTTATGCAGATGCTCGCACAGATAAAAGCCAACACTGCCAAGGCCCTGAATAGCTACTTTCAGACCTTTCAGGGAATCCACCCCAAATTGATGTTTGGCAGCAGCACGAATGCCCTGGTAAGTACCGATGGCGGTGAAAGGCCCTGGATTGCCACTTTTGCCTTCCAGTCCTGCTACATAAGGGGTTTCCTTATTCACCATCATGATATCGCCAGTGGTGATATTGACATCTTCGGCACTGTAATAGCTACCGCCCAACCGGTGCAGGTGGCGGCCAAAAGCGCGGAACAGGGCTTCGGATTTAATGGTTTTGGCATCGCCGATGATAACGGACTTGCCACCACCGATCGGCAGGCCAGCCATGGCATTTTTGTAAGTCATGCCTTTCGATAAACGCAGTACATCACGAATGGCTTCTTCGTCATTGGCGTAGTTCCATAAACGACAACCACCCACTGCTGGTCCCAGAGCGGTGCTGTGAACCGCAATAATGGCTTTTAAACCGGTTTCCTGATCACTGCAAAAGACAACTTGTTCGTGCTGATCAAACTCTGTGTGATTGAATACGGCCACTTTGACTCTCCGCTGGCATAAAAGTAATGGGTCCGTACAGCCTAATAAGGCTGAACAGACCGTATTTTGCGCTGCGCAATGTATCATTTCAGACCGGGTTTCGCCAGTAGCTGACAGATTTATTGACTGCTCGGACCTGGCTAATTGTCGACAATCATGAACAAGCCCAAACAGACTTGATTGTCGGTTGGAGCTGGCATAGAGTAGCCTCATGGTTTAATGAAGTAGATAGTAAGCATGAATGAACAACTAACAGAGCAGCAACAAAGTGAGTGGGTGCGCAAGCAATTCCAAAAAGGCAATGAGTATCTGGCTGCCAAAGGCATCCTTCCTGATCAGGTGGTGGTGCAAGATTCACGTTATTTAGTGCCACTGATCGCGGTATGGCGGATAAAAAGCCAGGATCGCAAAGAGTACTGGGTGTTGACCGGAGATTTGCCAACGGATCATATGGCACTTAGTGCGGCGGCTGATGCAAAAGACGCCATTCGTGCCTTTTCATTGCATTGGCAACTAAAAGCGCAGCAGATATTGAATGCTAATCAGGGCGATAAAACGCAACTCGATTTCGCGGAACTCTTGATTAGCCGGGCACATAGCCTGTATGAGCTGTTTGACAATGATGCCATT
This sequence comes from Alkalimonas mucilaginosa, assembly GCF_036327005.1. Taxonomy (NCBI): domain Bacteria; kingdom Pseudomonadati; phylum Pseudomonadota; class Gammaproteobacteria; genus Alkalimonas; species Alkalimonas mucilaginosa. The sequence goes on along the minus strand of NZ_JAUGZK010000020.1, from coordinate 40,127 downwards.
TGGCAGAATCAACCATCGGAAACAGTGTAAAGATAACATGACATAGCCACTGTCAGCTGGCTATGTCATCAAGCCTTATTCCACAAAATACCAATAACCTTGATTGATCAATTGGGTGATAAAGGCCAAGCGCTCAGGGGTCTGACTGAAGTGTCGGCTTTGCTGTTCGTTTAATTGGATCTGATCGGTGAGCAAGCGGGCACTATCGAGCTCACTGGGTGGCAAAGGGAAGCGATCACCGTTAATAAATAACTGCACATCCGCATCGGCATCGGTTTGCTGGTAACAGCAGCGCAAGCCACCAAGACGGCCAAGCACTGAGCCTTCTGTCAAATACTCGGCAATTTCTTCAAGCTGATAATGCGGCTCTGGCTCTTGCAGATCCAGTTCGCGCTTGGCTTGGCTGATATAGCTGCCAAACCAGTGGCTTAGCAAATCATCATCTGCCAGCAGTTGCTGCATTAGTTGCCTTACCTGTGCCAGATCGCGGCTACTGATTTCACCCGGTGACTGGCAGCGCAACCTGCCAGGATCATTGAAGCGCTTTCCTTCCATTTGAAAGTCGAGCAGGTAATCGGCCAGGCCGCCTACCAGATCCTTTTGTGCCGGAGCGCGAAAACCAACCGAGTAATTCAGGCTGGGCTCAAGCGAGATACCATCGTGCGGACAGCCTGGTGGAATGTAGAGAATATCACCAGGCTCCATCACTTCGTCGATACAGGCGGTAAAATCACTGACCTGCAACAGACGTGGGTGAGGGCAGAATTGCTCCAGACTGGCATCGGGCATGCCAACGCGCCAGCGTCGTTTACCTGTTCCCTGAATGATAAACACATCGTACTGGTCCAGGTGTGGGCCAACACCACCTCCGGGCACAGAGAAACTGACCATCAGGTCGTCAATCCGCCAGTTGGGAATAAACCGAAAGGGCTCCAGCAGTCTGGCAGCATCCGGTTGCCAGTAATCGACGGCTTGCACCAATAAGGTCCAGTTTTGTTCACCGTATTTATCAAAGCTGTCAAAAGGGCCCTCATCCAGCAGCCACTGGTTACCCTCTTTTTGGATCAGACGGCCATCGACCTGCTCATCCAAAGCCAGCCCAGCCAGTTCATCGGCTGAAATAGGATCCTGAAAGTTGGCAAAACCGCCCTTGATAAGCAGTGGTTTTTGCTGCCAATATTCGGCCAAAAATTGTTCAACGCTGAGCGTGCCGAGGTGTAAGCTGTACATAATCTTTGCTCCAAAGCCATTAAGGCAAGCGATCAACCAGGGCGATGGCGTCCCCAATGTAACCTGCAGGGGTAAACTGCTGCATCATGGCTTTGCCTTCTGCCGGCATGTCTAATTGCTCAATAAAAGCATGTAAATCTGCCGGAGTTATCCGCTTACCGCGGGTGAGCTCTTTTAGTTTTTCATAAGGCTTTTCAATGCCAAACTTACGCATCACGGTTTGAACCGGCTCGGCCAGTAGTTCCCAGTTGGCATCCAGTTCGGCCAGCAGGCTGGCCTCGTTGACTTCCAGTTTGCTGATGCCTTTTAAAGTTGCCTGATAAGCAATCAGGCTGTAGCCGATGCCAACACCCAGGTTGCGCAATACCGTGGAGTCGGTCAGATCACGCTGCCAGCGGGAAACGGGTAATTTGGCAGCCAAGTGATCAAAAATTGCATTGGCCAGCCCAAGGTTGCCTTCCGAGTTTTCGAAGTCTATCGGGTTTACTTTATGCGGCATGGTGGATGAGCCAATTTCACCGGCGACTGTTTTTTGTTTGAAATGGCCCAGTGCAATGTAGCCCCAGATATCACGATCAAAGTCGATCAGGATTGTATTAAAGCGGGCGATGGCATCAAACAACTCGGCGATGTAATCGTGCGGTTCAATCTGGGTGGTATAGGGGTTCCAGCTTAAGCCCAGACTGGTAACAAACTGCTCGGAAATCTGGTGCCAGTCAAGCTTTGGGTAAGCCGACAAATGGGCATTGTAATTACCAACGGCACCATTAAATTTACCCAGCAGGCTAATAGCGGCAATTTGATCACGTTGCCGCTTGAGTCGCATATAAACGTTGGCCATTTCTTTGCCCATGGTCGTGGGGGATGCTGGTTGGCCATGGGTACGTGCCATCATGGGGATGCTTTTGTAATCGACAGCCAATTGGCGGATGGCATTTAGCAACTGATCGCAGTAGGGCAGGATCACTTGTTCGCGGGCATCTTTAAGCATCAGGCCATGCGATAAATTGTTGATGTCTTCCGAGGTACAGGCAAAGTGAATAAACTCCGTCACGGCATGCAGTTCGCTATTGGCTGCGACCTTTTCTTTGAGTAAGTATTCCACCGCTTTCACATCGTGGTTGGTGGTGCGCTCTATCTCTTTGACCCGTGCAGCATCGGCCAGGCTGAAATCTGCCACTATAGCGTCCAGCACGGCATTGGCCTGGTTGCTTAGAGCTGGTACTTCAGAGATACCAGCAATGCTGGCCATCTGCTGCAACCAGCGCACTTCCACAGTAACCCGGTATTTGATCAGGCCAAACTCGCTGAAAAAGTCGCGTAGTTCCGTGGTTTTACTGCCATAACGGCCATCCACCGGCGATAAAGCGGTCAGTGCGTTCAGTTCCATGGTGCTTCCTCTAAAGCTAAAAATAAAATTCGGTTAGTCTTGCAACGCTTTACGCGCCTCTTGGACCAAATGCTTGCGTTTAAACAGCAGGTGCCAACGGCTGCCTCCAGCCTGTCGCCATAGCACAGCAGCACGAACTGCTGCTAACAGCAAAGCGCGTACCTTATGTTGCACCTGAGTTTGCTTGAGCAGCTCAGGCTGGCCTGCCACCTGAATGCGTGTACCAAGGGTGCTAATGCATTCAATGTAAATATCCGCCATGTTTGCCAATAAGGTATCATCGGTAATGCTGAAATGCTCCAGTTGGCGTGCCAACTGCTGCAAGCGTTTGCCAAGGGCTGCCATATTGGAGCCGCTTTTTGCCAGGCGTCGCTCCAGTGCCAGCACAGCGACCACATAACGGGTAATTTCAACATCTTTGTTCGGGTTATCCCCCAGTTGTTGCAGCAACACTTGATAGCCGCTGCGCAAATGCCTTTGCTCGCCGCCATAAATATCCAGGGGGGTATCGGCATCCAGTATGGCGACACTGTTCAGCATCAACTCCAGCTCGGTTGGATCGACTTCTTTGGTTTTGGCGACAGCTTTCACCAAACTGAGTGCCTGGCACAAGGCCGCCAGGGCCATTACTTGGGTAGAAAAACTTGCTTGCATAGGTTAATTCAGTGCCTTATCAATAATGCCACCACCAAGACAGACTTCATCCAGATAAAAGACCGCCGACTGGCCAGGTGTTACGGCTTTTTGTGGGCTATCGAATTCGACAGCCATGGAGCCATTGGCTAATGGGGTAAGGGTACAAGGAATGTCGTGCTGGCGGTAGCGGGTTTTTACAGTACAGCGCAGTACTTGCGTGGGACCGGTACGATCTACCCAGTGCAATTGGCTGGCTATCAGGCCTTTTGCAAACAGGCTTGGATGCTCTGCGCCCTGAACCACCAGCAGGCGATTATTGGTTAAGTCTTTTCCTGCTACGTACCAGGGATCGTCGCCACTGTTTTTCAGGCCACCGATGCCAAGCCCTTTGCGCTGGCCTAGCGTGTGGTACATCAGACCTTCGTGCCGGCCTATGACGTCACCCTCTGGCGTGACGATATCACCGGGTTGGGCTGGCAGATACTGCTGCAAAAAATCTTTGAACTTGCGTTCACCAATAAAGCAAATGCCGGTGCTGTCTTTTTTGTCGTGGGTAATAAAGCCTTGCTGCTCAGCAATGGTTCGTACTTCATGCTTTTCCAGCTCACCAACCGGGAACAGGGTTTGCGCGATATGCTCTTCCCCTAGGGTGTACAAAAAATAGCTCTGATCTTTGTTTTGATCGAGGCCACGCAGTAATTGCCATTGGTTATTGAGCCTGCGGCGGCGGACATAATGGCCGGTTGCAATGTAATCCGCCTGCAGCGCCTCTGCAGCAAACTCAAGGAATGCTTTAAATTTAATTTCCTTGTTGCACATGATATCCGGGTTGGGGGTACGGCCTGCTTTGTATTCAGCCAGGAAGTACTCAAACACCTGGTCCCAGTACTCGGCGGCAAAATTCACTTTATGCAGTTTAATGCCCAGTTGGTCGCAAACCTGCTGCGCATCCGCCATATCTTCAGCAGCAGCACAGTATTCATCGTTGTCGTCTTCTTCCCAGTTTTTCATAAACAGGCCTTCGACCTGGTAGCCTTGCTGCAACAGCAAATAGGCGGAAACGGATGAATCCACACCGCCGGACATGCCGACGATGACTTTCTTTGGCGTGGAAGCTGACATGAGGCCCTTACAACTCGGAAAAAATTGGGCCGGATTATACCATTATTTTTTGCCCTTCACACCCGAAAAGCGCCGGGGTTTTGCCGGATAGGACTGGTCCGACACTGTGGTTTTGCCAAGGAAGCCGGCCGGGATACTCAGCTCACGGTGCTCCCCGGGGGCCAGGTTCTGCAAGTGCCAATCACCTATCGCTACCCGAATAAGACGTAAAGTAGGGAAGCCAACGGCGGCAGTCATACGCCGTACCTGACGGTTACGACCTTCGGTAATGGTGAGCTCAAGCCAACTGGTGGGGATCTGTTTACGTTGTCGGATCGGTGGCTGCCGTGGCCAGACCTCTGGACTGCTAAGCAGTCTGGCTTTGGCGGGCCTGGTTGGGCCGTCATTCAGCTCAACGCCCTGTTCCAGTAGCTGCAGAGCTTCTGCTGTGATACTGCCTTCGAGCTGTACCCAATAGGTTTTTTCCAGTTTGTGTTGGGGGTTGGCGATGCGGTGTTGCAGGGGGCCATGATTGGTTAATAACAACAAGCCTTCGCTGTCGTAATCCAGACGGCCAGCTGCATACAGATCCGGATAGGGGATGAAGTCTTTCAGCGTTTGCCGTTGCTTTGGGCTTTGATCGGTAAACTGACAAAGCACTTGATAGGGTTTGTTTAAAGCGATCAATCGGTAAGGTTCGACCTTGGTCGGATTGTGTTTTTTCGGCTTCACTGTAGGGTTCTGTGTACAAAAAGCGGTTGCGATGGCTGACAGGCTAGCATAAAAAACCATTTGGTTCAGGTTTGAAACTGTCAGCTGCTTTTTTTGCGCTTACTAGGCGTGGCTTAGGGGAGCTGTTATAATCCCGGCGTTTTTCTACCTATCCGGCTGCAGCTGAGTGTGTGGTGCATGCTGCCAGCTGCAGCCGGATAGGTAGCATGCTGTCAGGTTGTTAGTGCTTGCAGTACGCAGGGCTTTGTGTTTAAAACAACGCCGGGCCTGAGGGAACACACTGCAATTCCGGGCCCTTATCATGGGGAAGCCATTTCAATAGGAATCATTATGTCGACTGAAAACTCAAAAATTATCTACACTGAAACCGATGAAGCGCCAGCGCTGGCGACCTACTCCTTATTGCCAATTATCCAGGCTTTTACCAAAGCAGCCGGGGTTTCAGTTGAAACACGCGACATCTCATTATCTGGCCGGATTATTGCCAATTTCCCGGAGTTTTTAACGGCAGAGCAGCGCCAGTCCGATGCACTGGCTGAGCTGGGTGAACTGGCGAAAACGCCGGCAGCTAACATTATTAAGTTGCCGAATATTAGTGCCTCGGTCCCGCAATTAAACGCTGCCATTAAAGAGTTGCAACAGCAGGGGTATGCACTGCCAGATTACCCGGCTGAGCCAAAGACTGAACAAGAGAAAGACATCAAAGCCCGTTACGACAAAATCAAAGGCAGTGCAGTGAACCCTGTGCTGCGTGAAGGCAACTCTGATCGTCGTGCACCGGCATCGGTGAAAAACTACGCGAAAAAACACCCCCATAAAATGGGTGTCTGGAGCAAAGAATCCAAGTCGCATGTCGCTCATATGCAAGATGGTGATTTTTTTGGTTCAGAGCAATCCACTACTTTTGCGGCTGCCGATGATTTGCAGATCCTGCTCAATAGCAATGGACAGCAGCAAGTACTGAAAGCCAGTGTGCCAGTACAGGCCGGCGAAGTAGTCGATGCGGCTGTAATGAGCAAAAGCGCATTGTGTACTTTTTTCGAAAAAGAAACAGCGGCAGCTAAAGCGGAAGATGTGTTGTTGTCGCTGCACTTAAAAGCCACCATGATGAAAGTATCCGATCCCATTATGTTTGGCCATGCCGTCCGTGTTTATTTCCAGGCTCTGTTTGCCAAACACGCCGACACCTTCAAACAACTGGATGTGGACCCCAGCAATGGATTTGGTGATGTAGTTGCAAAAATTGCCCGGTTAGACGATGCCAAACGGGCAGAAATTGAAGCCGATATTCAAGCTGTCTATCAGCAGCAACCAGCGCTGGCTATGGTTAATTCTGATAAAGGAATTACCAACTTGCACGTACCGAGCGACATCATTATTGACGCCTCCATGCCGGCGATGATCCGTGAGTCTGGCCAAATGTGGGGACCGGATGGCAAGTTAAAAGATACCAAGGCGCTGATCCCGGATCGTTGCTACGCAGGTGTCTATCAGGAAACCATCGCCTTTTGTAAAGAGCATGGTGCTTTTGATCCGTCCAGCATGGGCACAGTGCCAAATGTTGGCCTGATGGCGCAAAAAGCAGAAGAATATGGCTCACATGACAAAACGTTTGAAATTCCAGCCGATGGTACTGTTCAGGTTGTGAACAAAGCTGGCGAAGTGGTGTTTGAACATAAGGTAGAGCAAGGTGATATCTGGCGCATGTGCCAGGTAAAAGACGCTCCAATTCGGGATTGGGTCAAGCTGGCGGTGAACCGTGCCCGTTTGAGCAATACCCCGGCGGTATTCTGGTTGGATAGCGAGCGTGCTCATGACAGCGAGCTGATTGCGAAGGTGGAAAGCTATCTGCAAGAGCATGATACCGATGGTTTGGAGCTGCACATTATGGCTCCGGTGGATGCAACCCGTTTTACCCTGCAACGGGTCAAAGCAGGTCAGGACACCATTTCGGTTACCGGCAACGTCTTGCGTGATTACCTGACTGATTTGTTCCCAATCCTTGAGCTTGGTACCAGTGCCAAGATGTTGTCCATTGTGCCATTGATGAATGGCGGTGGTTTATTTGAAACCGGTGCTGGTGGCTCTGCACCCAAGCATGTGCAGCAACTTGAAGCGGAAAACCACTTGCGCTGGGATTCCCTGGGCGAGTTCCTGGCATTGGCCGCGTCACTGGAGCACTTAAGCCAGGTAACCGACAATGCCCGTGCACAGGTGCTGGCGGATACGCTGGATCAGGCAACCGCCAAGTTTCTGGATACCAACAAATCACCTTCACGTAAGGTCAAAGAGTTGGACAACCGCGGCAGCCATTTCTATCTGGCACTTTACTGGGCAGAGGCTCTGGCCGCACAAAGCAAAGACAGTGAGCTGCAACAGCGCTTCAGTAAGCTGGCAGAGCAACTGACTGCCAATGAAGCGCAGATAGTGCGTGAGCTAAATGAGGTGCAGGGAATCGCTGTTGATCTGGGGGGCTACTATCGCCCATCCGCAGAGCTGGCCAGCAAAGTGATGCGCCCAAGCGCAACCTTTAATCAGGCACTAAGCAGCCTGTAAGGCAATGAAAATAGCCCCGGCCATAACATGGATGTTGTGGCCTCGCGGTTGGTTTGGTTGCGCCTTGGCTGACTAAGGGCAAAAATAAGCAATAAAAACCCAGGCACTGCATGCAGTGCCTGTTTGTTTGTACAGGAAAGTCGCTGCTGAACGGTGTTCAGATGTCGGACTTTTCCTCTCCAGGCAGTACGATATTGACGGCGTGCAGCCCTTTAGGGCCTTCCGCCAAATCAAACTGGACATCCTGCCCGGCTTTCAGGGTACGGTAACCATCCATCGAAATGGTGGAGTAGTGCGCAAAAATGTCTTCATCTCTGCCATCTTCCCGGATAAATCCAAAGCCTTTGGCATTGTTGAACCATTTTACTTTACCGGTAGCCATACTACTTACATCCTTCTTTGAGTGAGCTAAATTCTGTGTGCAGGTATAATAATTTCAGGGCAAATAGGTTACCCTAGTACTTAATGTAGATAATTCGCGCAAACAGTCAAGTTTTTTGCAATTAAATCTCCAGTTTTTTACGAAATGTTAATCTACAAAGGGCTTAAACTTGGAAGGTATGGCAATAGTCTATGAGTTGGTTTAAAGAGCTAGGTATAGAACACGAAGGTCTGGAGCAGTTAACCAGACAAAAAGTAGAGCCACCGGCTATGTACCGGGTAATTCTGCACAACGATGATTACACCCCAATGGATTTTGTGATTGATGTGCTGATCCGCTTTTTCAATATGCAATACGAGCAAGCGAGTGAGGTGATGTTACAGGTCCACCACAAAGGCAGTGCCACCTGTGGGGTTTTTACCGCCGAAATTGCAGAAACCAAAGTGCTGCAGGTGACCGAATATGCAAAATCCCACGAACATCCATTGCTTTGTTCGATGGAACGAGCTTAACTTAAGGTAACAGCATAAGCACCAACCTAAGATGCAGTCAGGAGTACATCTATGTTGAATAAAGATCTCGAGTTGACACTAAATCTGGCATTTCGTTTTGCCAGAGAACGTCGCCATGAGTACATGACTGTAGAGCATTTGCTGCTGGCATTGTTGGATAACCCTGCTGCCGGGGATGCACTGAAATCCTGTGGCGCTAATATTGAAAAACTGCGCCTTGAATTGGCTACCTTTATTGATTCGACAACACCATTGCTGCCTGAAGGGGATGCTGAACGTGATACCCAGCCAACCCTTGGCTTTCAGCGAGTACTGCAACGGGCTGTTTTCCATGTGCAATCATCAGGGAAAACCGAAGTAACAGGTGCCAATGTGCTGGTGGCTATTTTTAGTGAGCAAGAATCGCAGGCTGTGTATTTACTGAAAAAAGTCGATATCAGCAGGCTGGATGTGGTGAATTACATCTCTCATGGTGTCATTAAAACAGAAAAGTTAGAGCAACACGAAGAAAGCAGTCAGGATGATTTAGCAGAAGCCCCTGCCGAAGAGGCCCGCTCGCTGGATAATTATACTGCCAACTTAAATGCACTGGCCAGGCTGGGCCAGATTGATCCGCTGATAGGGCGGGACGCCGAATTAGAGCGTGCTATTCAGGTGCTGTGCCGCCGAAAGAAAAACAACCCACTGTTGGTTGGCGAAGCGGGGGTCGGCAAAACAGCCATCGCTGAAGGTCTGGCTTTTCGCATTGTGAACAAGCAAGTCCCTGAAGTGATAGAAAATGGCACTATTTATTCTTTGGATATGGGGGCCTTGCTGGCTGGCACCAAATACCGTGGCGATTTTGAAAAACGCCTGAAGTCCTTGCTAAAAGAGCTGGAGAAAGAAGAAGGCGCCATTCTGTTTATTGATGAAATCCATACGGTGATTGGTGCCGGGGCTGCCTCTGGCGGAGTAATGGATGCTTCAAACCTGATCAAACCATTGTTGTCCAGTGGCCGGTTGCGCTGCATTGGTTCTACCACGTATCAGGAGTTCAAAAACATCTTTGAAAAAGACACCGCTTTGGTGCGTCGCTTTCAGAAAATTGATGTTACAGAGCCAAGTGTGGAAGATACCACTCGTATTTTGCAAGGATTGAAAGAGCGTTACGAAAAGCATCACAGTGTCCGCTATACCCAAAAAGCATTGCGTGCAGCTGCGGAGTTATCGGCAAAATACATCAATGAGCGCCATCTACCAGATAAAGCCATTGATGTCATAGATGAGGCCGGTGCCAGTCAGCGCTTGTTGCCAGAGTCGCGGCGTAAAAAAGTGATCAATGTACCGGATATCGAGCATGTGATCGCCAAAATGGCCCGTATTCCGGAAAAGTCTGTGTCTGCTTCGGATCGTGATGTGCTGAGCAACCTCGACCGAAACCTGAAGCTGGTTGTATTTGGCCAGGATGCAGCAATTGACGCTTTGACGGCTGCTATTCGCTTGTCTCGCTCTGGGCTTGGCAGTGAAGAAAAGCCGATCGGCAGCTTTTTGTTTGCAGGTCCGACTGGTGTGGGTAAAACCGAAGTCACCAAGCAACTGGCCCGGGTGATGGGGGTAGAGTTGTTACGCTTTGATATGTCAGAGTACGTCGAGCGTCACGCTATTAGTCGCTTAATTGGTGCTCCTCCTGGTTATGTTGGTTTTGAGCAGGGGGGCTTGTTGACCGACGCGGTCTCGAAACATCCTTACGCGGTGGTGTTGCTGGATGAAATTGAAAAAGCGCACAGTGATATTTACAATATTCTGCTGCAAGTGATGGATCACGGCACTTTAACTGATAACAATGGCCGTAAAATCGACTTCCGGAATGTGGTACTGGTCATGACCACCAATGCGGGGGTGCAGGAAACAGTTCGGAAATCCATTGGCTTCCAGCAACAGGATCACAGCCATGATGCGATGGCCGAAATAAACCGGACTTTTACCCCGGAGTTTCGTAACCGGTTGGATAGCATTATCTGGTTCGAGCACTTAACCACAACCATTATTCTGCAGGTCGTGGATAAGTTTATTTGTGAGTTGCAAGCACAGTTGGATAAAAAGCAAGTGTCGTTGGAGCTATCGGCCGAGGCCAGAGCCTGGTTGGCAGAAAAAGGCTACGATCGTGCTATGGGTGCCCGTCCTATGGCCCGGTTAATTCAGGAGCAGCTTAAAAAGCCGCTGGCCAACGAAATTCTGTTTGGTCGCTTGCTACAAGGCGGAGATGTTCGGGTAGAACTACTGGAAGATAAGCTAAGCTTCCAGTTTCAGGAAGAGGCAGAACCTGCTTAATCCTAAGCACACAAAAAACCCGCAGTGCGGGTTTTTTGTTGTCAGCTACCGCTGAAAAAACGGTTTTAGCGCTGGCGGAATACGATACGGCCTTTGCTCAGATCGTAAGGTGTCAGTTCAACAGTGACTTTGTCGCCAGTCAGGATCCGAATGTAGTGCTTGCGCATTTTGCCGGAAATATGAGCTATGACCACATGGCCATTCTCCAGCTCAACTTTAAACATAGTGTTTGGCAAGGTATCTAAAATGGTGCCTTGCATTTCAATTACATCTTCTTTCGCCATTCAGCGTACTCGCCTCTGATAGTGTGAAAATTAAAACAGCGCAGATTGTGCCGAAATCCAGCAGCCTTGTAAAGCAAGACTGGCTTTTTTAAGCAATTGTCTGCCACTTTTCAGCAGAAAAGCGTTGTTGTGGCTGAAATTCTGCTTTGTAGGCCATTTTAGCACAGTCGGCAACGTAATAGCCGAGATACAGATAAGCTTTTTGTTTCTGTTGTGCTTGCTCAATCAAGCCAAGTATTGCCAGCACACCGGGAGAGTAGTGCTGATAATCCGGGTGATAAAAGGTATAGACGGCGGAAAGGGCCTTGTCCAGCACATCAACGACGGTTACGGCGATCAGTTGCTGCTGATGATAAATCTCCAGAACTTTGACAGGGAGCCAATTGCAGTGCAATAAAGAGTCGAGTTGCTCCGGGCTAGGTGGATACATGGCTCCATCGGCATGCCTGGCATTAATATAACGCTGGTACAGCGGGTAATAGTTTGACGATGGAGCAACCAGCCTGGTATGAAAGTGTGCCCGCTTTGCCCGTTGCAGGATACGCCGCTGACGCCGGTTTGGTGCAAAGTTACTGACAGTGAGTCGAACCGATTGGCATTGCTGGCAAGCAGGGCAGTGCGGCCGGTACACATCATTGCCAGAGCGGCGGAAGTTATGTTGCAGTAGCTGTTGGTATAATTGGGCATCTATCGGATGGTCAGGCAATAAAAATACTACCTGCTCTTGTTGCCCTGGCAGATAGCTGCAACGCTCTGGTGCAGTCAAACCAAAGGTCAGCTCAGTCATCGGTTCGCAACTGCAAAGGCTGTACCTGCCAGCAAGCAGGGTGAATGGAGCCTGTAGCTAAGGGTTGCAACAATCGCAGGTAATGAGCCCGGGGCATATGCAGCACGCCCAGGCTATTAAGGTAGTCATTGGGTAGCTGGCAATCAATCCAGCCCCCGTCATGCTGTTGCAGCTGTTGTTGCAATGCAATCAATGCCAAACGGGCGGTACCAGGTTGCCGGTTAAACATCGATTCACCACAAAACAGTTGCCCTATGCAAACACCATAAAGACCACCGACCAGGCTATCCTGTTGCCAGACTTCAATGCTGTGAGCATGTCCCTGCAGATGCAGTTGATAATAAGCTTGCTGCATTTGCGGCACTATCCAGGTATCACTTTGTCTGGCCCGGGGAGCTGCACAGCCTGCGACAACGCGTTGAAACGCCTGGTTTACACTGAACTGGTAGCCCATGCGGCGGCACTGCTTGCGCAAGGTGCGGTTTAACTGCAATTGATTGGGTTCAAACAGCGCCCGCACGGAGGGGCTCCACCACAGAATGGGATCGCCCTGGCAGAACCAGGGGAAGATACCTTGGTGATAGGCTGCGAGCAAACGGGCGGGGGATAAATCCCCCCCCATGGCCAATAAGCCGTCTGGCTCATGCAAGGCCTGGCTTAGTGGTGGAAAACTAAGCTGTTGTGTAAGTTCAGGCAGGAACACCGCCACAAAGCCACCAGGTTACTTTAATGCGTCCAGATAGCGCTCTGCATCCAGCGCTGCCATGCAGCCGCTACCCGCAGAGGTAATGGCCTGACGATAGATATGATCCATCACGTCACCTGCGGCAAAAACCCCTTCAATGCTGGTTTGGGTGGCATTGCCCTCGGTGCCGGATTGCACTTTTAAGTAGCCATTGTGCATCTCCAACTGGCCGGCAAAAATATCGGTGTTGGGCTTATGGCCGATGGCAATAAACACACCCTGCACATCCAGTTGTTCTGGTGCTTCACCCTTGGTGGATTTTAACCGCACACCAGTGACACCCATATCATCGCCCAACACTTCATCCAGTTCACGATGCAGGTGCAAAATAATGTTGCCACTTTCTACTTTTTTCATTAAACGGTCGATCAGAATTTTCTCTGAACGAAAGCTGTCACGCCGGTGTACCAGATGTACTTCAGCAGCGATGTTGGATAAATACAGGGCTTCTTCAACCGCAGTATTACCACCACCTACTACCACCACTTTCTGGTTGCGGTAAAAGAAACCATCGCAGGTAGCGCAAGCAGAAACACCTCGTCCACTAAAAGCTTGCTCAGACTCCAATCCGAGATACTTGGCGGATGCTCCGGTGCAAATGATCAGTGCATCGCAACTGTATGTGCCGTTATCACCTTGCAGGGTAAAGGGGCGCTGTGTCAGATTCACGGTGTGAATATGATCAAAAACAATTTCAGTATCAAAGGTTTCTGCATGTTCTTTCATGCGATCCATCAAAGCAGGGCCAGTCAGGCCGTGTGGATCTCCTGGCCAGTTTTCTACTTCAGTGGTGGTGGTGAGCTGGCCGCCTTGCTGCATACCGGTAATCAATACAGGTTTTAAATTGGCCCTGGCAGCGTAGACTGCAGCTGTGTAGCCGGCGGGGCCTGAGCCAAGAATAAGTAGTTGACTGTGTTTGATCTCTGACATCAGAGTACTCCATGGTTTTCGTTCTTAAGCATATGGGGCTGATTCTACGGAAAGGCAAGCATAAGCGAAAGCTTTCAGTTGCAAAATGCCGTTCTGGGTTAAAAGAGCAAAGCACAACCATGGACTAGGAAAATTTTGACGGCACTGGCGCTTCCATTTAAAGTGAGGGATATGCCAACCCGAATGGATTCCAGCCCTTGTTCAAACCCCTGGTTGCTCTGATCGCTCTGTTGTTCAGCCTGATGCCGCAAGTGGTTGAAGCCAATATTTATCGTATAGGCATAGATGATGGTTTACCCAACACCACTATTTTTGCCATCTTGCAAGACAAGCAAGGGTTTATCTGGCTGGGTACGACCGACTCGGGCTTACTGCGCTACGATGGGTATCAGTTTATTCAGGTACCTGTGCTTGATATGCAGCATGCGGCAGATGAGGACTTTACCGATGTTGGGGTTTTGCTGCTGGATAATCAGCAAAATCTATGGGCCGGTACCTGGGGGCAGGGGGTAAGCCGTCTGGCGGCCGATGGTTCGTCATTAACCCGATTTTTAAGCGATGGTTTTCAGGTGCAATCTATACTGCAGGCTGAGGATGGGGCTATTTGGGTTGGGACCACCAGTGGTTTGTTTCGGATTGATCAAGCTGATCAGATTGAGCAAGTGGGTGCCAGCGACAGTGCTGTACCGCTATTGCATCAGCGGGTCTGGAGTATGGCGGCCGGTCAGAATGGCGAGATTTGGATTGGGACCAGCCAAGGGGTGCACCGTTGGAGCCCCACTGATGGCCTGGATGCTGGCCGGCTGCTTTTTCCTGAAGCTACCAGCGCTGGCAGACAAAATGAAACCAGAGCACTTTATTACAACAAAAGTCAACTATGGGTTGGCTCCCGCACAGGTTTACTGGTGTTCGACACGGATAGCTGGCAGCGGGAAGTCTTTGCTGTGCCAGGTGAGGGGGAGTATGATTTCCCGCCAATCCTCAATACGATGTATGCCATATCCGATGACACTCTGCTACTGGGCAGTTACGAAGGGTTGTTTCAATTCGATCTAACCAGTAAAAGCTACCAACTGTTTCGGGAGCAAAGTGCTTTGCTGCCGAGCTTAAATATTCACTCGGTGTTGCTTGATCAAAGTGGTGTGCTGTGGATGGGAACCCGGGATGGCGGCCTGTACCATACCCGTTTCGCCCGTAGTGCTTTCAGTGATATTGCGCTTAACAGCCTGCGTGAGTGGCAGCGGCGTTATGAGCTTTCGGTCAGCAGTATTGATGCGAGCCATCCTGATGCTCTCTGGTTTGGCACTTCGGAGCGGTTGTACCGGCTCGAGCATGCCTCCGGTGCGATACGCAGCTTCGAAACTTCGGCCCGGGTGAACCGCATTCTTACATCCCATGACGGGATAACCTACATAGCGACGGATGCCGGCTTGTTTCGCTATCAACCAGAGCAAGATGTGCTTGAGCCCTACCTGACACCTTTTGCCAGTTTTGCCGCCAAACCCATTATTCGAGACATGCTGTTATTACCTGATGGCAGTTTCTGGTTTGGTCTTTGGGGGCAAGGGGTGTTGTATTATCAGAGCTCGAGCGGTAAGAGCCGGCATTTTATGCAAGATTTCCAACAGCAGCGGGCCAATGAAGTCGTACAGGTACTGCAAGCTATGCCGGATGGAAGGGTTTGGGCAGGCACCCGCTACGGCGGCCTGTATTTGCTGGATGCAACTGAAGGCGTGATGCAGCATGTATCAGTCAGCAACAATAGCTGGTTACCCTCGAATACCATTCAGTGTTTGGGGCAAGATAACCAGCATCGACTCATTATTTGTACCAACAGAGGCACACTGTTGTGGCATCAACCCTCAGATACACACAAGGTGCTGTATGCCAGTGATGGTCTGGCCAGCGATCACATGCATGGAACCTTGCATCTTGATGATCGTACCTGGTTGCTCAGTGCTCAAGGTTTAAGCCTGATCACCCCAGAGCTTGAACAAATCGTTACGTTTACCCGAAAAGATGGCCTCACCGCTACTGAAATCAATGCCGGTGCTATTTCTGCTGCACCCGATGGCACCTTGTATCTGGGAACCTTGACGGGGATCAGCAAAGTAGAGCCAGGGCAGATTTGGGTCAACCAGCATATACCAACGCCCATCGTAACAGCATACCGGCTCAACCATGGCGAGGTGGTGCCTTTGCATTTTGCCGAAGAACAGCCGGCTATTCAGCTTTATCCCGGGCAAAACAGTTTGGAATTGCAGTTTTCGGCCATGGACTTTCATGATGTTGGGCGGAATCGTTACCGCTACCGCCTGCAAGGCTTTGATGAACAGTGGGTCTATGCTGCTGAGCGGTCCAGCGCATTTTATGCCAATCTGGCACCCGGCCGGTATCAGTTTCAACTGATGGCGATCAATAGCCATGGCCTGATGTCGCCGGTAGTGGATGCGATGCTGATTGAAGTCTTGCCGCGCTGGTGGCAAAAAACCTGGTATCAGTTGTTACTGATTGCTTTGGTATTGTTGCTTGGCTTCGGATTGCACTGGTACCGGTTGCAACATATTCGTGAGATGAACCGTTTGCTGCGGCAATCTGTTGATGAAAAAGCGCAAGCCCAACAGTTGCTCGAAAGCAAAGTGACGGAACGTACGAAAGCACTGGAGCAAAGTTCAACAGCCTTATCACTGCGCAGCCGGCAACTGGAGAAAAGCATGCAGCAGTTATCACGGTCCAATGCAAGATTGGCAGAGCTAAACCAGTTGAAAGACGAGTTTATTTCTACGGTAAGCCATGAGTTACGTACCCCATTAACGTCGATTCGTGGGGCTTTGGCATTGATTGATAGTCAGGTCATTTCACCGGAGCAAGACGGCTATCAGGAGCTGGTGAAAACAGCGCTGCAAAACAGTGAGCGGCTGTCCGCACTGATCAATGATTTGTTGGATGTTCAAAAATTTGAAGCTGGAAAACTGAGCCTGAACAAACAAAAGCTTTCTCTTTCATTATTGATTGAGCAGGCGATTCAAGGCATTGCTGAGTATGGCAGCCGTTATCAGGTTGCTATCCGGTTAGAGCCATACGAGGGTGATTATGAAATTCATGCCGATGAGTTAAGGTTACGGCAAGTCATGGATAATCTGTTGTCAAATGCGATTAAATTTTCCCCTGCCGAGAGTTGTGTGCAGGTGCGCGTAGAACGAAAGGAGCATCTTGTCAGAGTATGGGTAATCGATCAGGGCAAAGGTATTGCTGAGTCCTTCCAAAAAAGGGTGTTCGAAAAATTCTCTCAGGCCGATGCGTCGGACAGTAAGCTGGTGCAAGGTACCGGCTTGGGTTTAGTGATTTGCAAAAACATCATCGAAGGCCATGGAGGCCGTATTGGCTTTTTCTCTAAGCTTGATAGTGGCAGTCAATTTTGGTTTGAACTGCCCGCCACCCAACGGGAATGACATCTGGTAACAAAATCAAACAGGAATAGGGACAATATAGCTTTTTTATCATAAATTTGTAGTTGGATTGGTGTTTTTTTTGACCTTGCTTCAAGGTATGTTCTGCAGCGAGGGACACACAGTGACAAGGAGGTGAACCATAATCAATCCAGGAACTACAATGAAAACGACAAAAACAACCAAGTTAGCATTGGCAATCGCTAGCACTTTTACTCTTTCGACCCTTCCTTTTGCTGTATCCGCAGACAACCTGTTTGGTTTACCAAGCTATGATGGCGAAATATCCTTGCCAGGTGGTGTACCGACTTTGCGGCCTGATACTGAAAAAGCTCAGCGCTACATTATCAAGTTTAAAGCGTTAGAGTTGATGCACCATGCTGGTATTCAGCCCGCAGCTGATTTTGAGCGTTTACCTGCAGCTGATGCTTTCTCTGTCCAGGCAGCCGAGTCGCTGCTTTCTCAGGTTCAGGCTGAGGCCATTATGCATTTGGATTTTGTGCAGGCCAGTGTTGCCACCTTAAGCCCTCAGCAACTGCGTGAGTTATCAAAACACCCAGCGGTAGAGTATATCGAGTTGGATCCGAAGCGTTACCTTGCTGATGTGGTCCAACCGATGGCGCAAACGACACCCTATGGTATCAACATGGTGCAGGCCAATCAGGTCAGCGATGCCAATGCTACCAATATGAATGTGTGTGTGATCGACACAGGCTATCAGCTTGGACACCCGGACTTACCCTCTGCAGGGGTTACAGGTTCAACCTTTTCTGGTCATGGAGCCTGGTCAACCGATGGCAATGGTCACGGTACTCATGTTGCAGGCACCATTGTCGCTCTGAATAACAACATTGGTGTGGTTGGGGTGCTGCCATCTGGTCTGGTAGGATTACACAATGTAAAAATATTTAATAACTCCGGCAACTGGACCAATGCATCCAATCTGATTCAGGCCATTCAATCGTGTCAGAATGCCGGCTCCAAAGTGGTGAATATGAGCTTGGGTGGCGGCAGCTCCAGTACCACGGAGCGCAATGCGATGAACAGCTTTAACAATAGCGGTATGTTGCTGGTTGCAGCTGCTGGCAATGCCGGCAATACCAGTTTCTCGTATCCGGCCTCTTATGATGCGGTAGTTTCAGTTGCGGCTGTCGACTCGAGCAAAAACCTGGCCAGCTTCTCGCAGCGTAATTCTCAGGTTGAAATTTCCGGGCCTGGTGTGAATGTCAACTCTACCTGGAACAATGGTGGTTATCGCAGCATCAGTGGTACTTCGATGGCTTCACCGCATGTGGCCGGTGTCGCTGCCTTGGTGTGGAGTAATCATCCACAATGCACCAATACGCAAATCCGTAATGTATTAAACCAGACCGCAGAGCGGCGGGGTAGCACAGGCCGTAATAACTCCTATGGTTGGGGTATTGTCCGGGCCAAAGTGGCGCACGACTGGATCACCAACAATGGGTGTGATGGTAGTGGCAATGGCGGTAATCCTGGGGGTGGTCAAACCTTCCACAACTTGTCTGGTTCTGCCGGTCAGTGGCTGCGTGGCAGTTACAACATTCCTGCCGGTGTTAGCCAGCTTACGTTCAGCATTACCGGTGGCACTGGTGATGCCGACTTATACATTCGCTATGGCAATGCACCCACTGAACAAGTATGGGATTGCCGGCCGTACAGAAACGGCAATGAAGAAGTTTGTACCTTCAATAATCCACAGGCAGGTACCTGGCATGTTGGCATTCGGGGCTATACGGCTTTTTCAGGTTTGACGTTTAGTTACCAGTATTAATATCTGAGCAAATAAAAAAGCTTGCCGGTTATGCCGGCAAGCTTTTTTTATATGAAGCGGCCTGTGAGACTTCGGCTTAGCGAGCTCCGCGTGGCATACGTTGATCCATGCCTATTTTATCCGCCCAAATCTTGGCGGCAGCTTGCTGCGCTAAAGGTCGGGCACTGGTTGTCTGGCTAGCTGCTGCTTTTTTCTTCGCTGCAGTTTTAGCCGCCGGCTTAGCTACCGCTTTAGCTGGTTTGGCTGTGCCATAACTCTGTGCCAGCTCTGCCAGCTCTGCCAGGCGAATATTTTTACCGCCATCGACACTGAACCAGCCTGGCTTTTGCTCCAACTGTGGCGCTTTACCAAAAGCAGCCTGATAAGCAGCAGTGAACTCAGCGATGACTTGGTCTTTATCCAGTTTACTCATTGACTCTTCCTGTTGTTTATAGAATAGGGTGCTGATTAGTTATACAACATTCACTGCTTTCTGACAAATTTGCTCCTTTGTCGGCTCGGTCGGGGCTGTTAGAATAGGTTGGATTAAAGGAGGACGTTATGGTGACCATTCATCGTCAGCAGCTGCTGTCATTACTAAGCAGCAAGTTGGCCCCGCAGCTGGTACAAGATTACTGCCCAAATGGGTTGCAAGTAGAAGGGAAAGCCGAGATTGGTAAAATTGTAACCGGTGTAACGGCTTCTCAAGCCTTGATTGATGCTGCGATAGCCGCTGGCGCAGATGCTATTCTGGTACATCATGGCTATTTCTGGAAAGGGGAAGCTGCCTGCATTACCGGGATGAAAAAAAGACGCCTGCAATCTTTGTTACAGCATGATATTAATCTCTTTGCTTATCATTTGCCGCTGGATGTGCACCCGGAGCTTGGCAACAACGCACAACTGGCAGCGTTGCTTGGCATAGAGAAAGCGCAGGCTCTGCACAGTGTTCAGCCTGAAGGCATCGTTATGCAGGGGCGTTACCCGACAGCAAGGCCCTTGAGTGAGATTGTTGCAGCGTTGCAAGATGCGTTGGGACGAACTGTACTGAGTCATAGTGCCGGCCCGCACCTGGTTCAGCAAGTTGCATGGTGCAGTGGCGGGGGGCAGGGCTACATTGATGCAGCGGCTGCTGACGGAGCTGAGCTTTTTATCAGTGGTGAAGTCTCGGAGCAAACCATTCATAGTTCACGCGAGCAAGGTATTCACTTTATTGCTGCGGGCCATCATGCAACCGAGCGCTATGGTGTGAAAGCGTTGGGGCAGTGGCTGGCTAATGAAACCAAGGTGGCCGTCGAGTTTATTGATATACCGAATCCGGCTTAAGGATCTTCCGGATCCCACCACAGCTTAAAGCTTTGTTGCCAAAGGCCCAGGTATTCATACTGAGCTAATGTCAGGGTGCGGATACCATGAGGGGACGGCAGATAACCAGTGATGCCGTGTTCTCCTGCTGCGCGTCGCACTTGGTAATGGGTTGGTGCGGCTGTCACTTCAGCACCATAGTAGTCAAACCAACGCATTGAACGGGGCATATGCATGGCGGATGTAACCAGCACATTCTGTTGATCGACGATGTAAGGTGCAATGGCGGCTGCTTCTTGCTGGGTATTGGTTGGCTCTGTTAAGCGCAGAATTTTTCGGGCATCCACACCCAAAGCAACTGCTAACTCTGCCGAAATCTGCGTATGGCTTTTGCGATGGGCAGGCAACTGACCACTGAGTATTAAACGTGCCTGTGGCTGTTGATGCCAGAGGACCAATGCCTCTGTTAATCGGCCCAGTGAGCAATCGGCAAGCTGGCTGCTCAGTGGCAATGCACTGAAATCACTGTGGTAGCATCCAAGTACAATGATATTATCGATGGCCGACGTTGATTGATAGGCAGGATAGCGCATTTCCAGTTGAGCGGCCAGACGCTCAGTGATGGCACTGCTGCTGCCAAGCCAAAGACTAAGAATGGCTGGTAAAAGAAGCCAGAGACCGGCTTTTTTCTTGCGTATACAAAGGATGGCAGCGCACACCAACCAAAGCATCAGTAAAGGTAAGGGCATTAACAAGGTTTTCAGCAAAGGATCCATCAGGCCGTCCATGAAAAAAAATAGCGATCGTAATTTTGACAGCATTGCGGATAAATTCCAACGCAACATTTATCAGACCAGTAAAGGGCAGTTGCGTCAGCAGGTGTTGTTGCGGGATTTGTTGGAGCTGCCTGAGATGCAGCAACCACAGCAACTGCTGGATGTTGGTGCCGGGCAAGGCCAGTTGGCATTGACACTGGCCAGCCATGGTCATCAGTTGTTGCTAACCGATATTTCCGGTGAGATGCTGGCTGTGGCCGAAAAAAATGCGCAAGAGCTGGGGGTGGCTGCCCAGATCCAATGCCAACAAAGCAGCTTGCAGCAGTTGTCTGAGCACAGTCAAACCTATGCGGTTGTGTTGTGCCATGCCATGCTGGAGTGGTTGGCAGAGCCCCAGCAGGCTATCAGCTGTTTAAAGCAGTTGGTTGCTCCGGGCGGTATTTTGTCGTTAATGTTTTACAATCTGGATGCCAAACGTTTTGGCAACCTGATTTATGGCAACTTTGATTATGTGGTGGCAGGGCTTAAACAGCGGAAAACAGTGTCGCTTAGCCCACAGCACCCGCTGGTGCCGGCGGATGTGCTGGCCTGGTGCGAAGCTGCAGGGTTTCAGTTACTCAGCAAAACCGGGGTCCGCTGTTTTCATGACTATTTGCGCCAGCCTGCCATGCAGCAAAGCCACTATCAGCAGCTGCTGGAGCTTGAGCTTGCGTACAACCGGCAGGAGCCTTATGCCTCACTGGGCAAGTACATACACCTGTTGCTGCGGGCAGTCTAAGTTTAGTTAAACTCAAAGCGATACAGCAAATCGACCGACTGCTCCAGTCCGGTAACACTTTCCAGGTACAGATTGCGCATCAGTCGGTAACGCAGGGTAAATTCACCGAAAGGTTCAAAAATGCCCACGCCATATTTAACCTGCAGATTGCGGGTGAGATAACCACTAACCGTGACTTGCGATTGATCACCGCTGCCTGCGGTATCCAATGCCAGATCCTGCACGCCGAATGCTTCACCTATACTGCCAACTAATTTAGAGCTGGAGGCAAGGCCAAGCCCTATCAGGCTGGTGGTGACCGGGTTGGCACCACTGCCGGATTCGCTATCCAGGTTTCGGCCAAGCAGCAGATACGAGGTGGCATTGGCCTGCGCCATCGCTGGCTCGGAAAAGATCTGCAAGTTTGGTTCATCTGCCGGTCCATTTACTCGGATGCCGGCAATGACATCGTCTTCAATGTTGTCTGGGTTACGAATGGCTTCCAGGTTTAGAAAGGGCTGGTCGGCTGGCCCATTAAACAAGATCTGGCCACGCCGGATCTGCAGATCCTGCCCATACGAGCGAAAAGTACCATCAACCAGATTGAGCTCACCATAGAGCCGCGGCTGATTGCTTTCCTGTCGTACCTGCAGATTGCCCCGAATATGGCTACGTAAACCGAAAGCGGCGAAGCGTACTTCATCTCCAAAGCGGATACGGATATCACTGTGAATTGGAAAGGGGCGGCTATCACTGCTGTCTGTCAGGGGCTCAAAGTGTTCATTGACCATGACTTCATCGCGGGATACGCTGACAGCAGCATCAGGCAAGCTGTCAATCACCAGACGCGCCCATGGGATATCAATAGCACCAGTCAGTAAAGCACGCTCCGGGGTGGCGGTTAATTGCAAATCTGGCTGCAGTCGCATACGGCCAAGAGGCATCTGCACCGACAAGGGATCGCCTTGCACCTTTAATGTCGCTTGCCAGGCTGCAAGATCGGCCCACTGGCTATCGCCTTGCATTCGAAGCTGTCCCTGAGGCGTCTGGATAAAGCCTTGCAGCACAGCACTGTCGTTTTTAAACTGAATAGCGACCTCACCGCGCTCTACGTCAATAGGTGAAAGCTGGCCCCGTACAGACAAGTCTCCAATGGTCAGATGGCCGGTAACTTCAGGTTGCAGCAAAGGCCCTTGTATTTGGATATGGCTGTTGAGCATAGCGGTTAATTGGCTGTACTCATCCAGTAAGGGTTGTAAAAACTCAAAGCTGAATTGATCTATATGCAATTCCGCCATTAGTTGGCGATCATTGCCAGATAGTTCTGTTAATTGCAATTGGCCGTGCATGGCACCTTGCTCTGTCACTGCTAGCTGCCAGTCCAACTCGAGTAAATCTTGCTGCAGGCGAGCTTGCAACTGAAGGTTGCTCCAGGGTAATTGAATGGGATGATCCAAGTGATAACCGGCGATACCCTGCGCACTGGAGACTTGTACTTCCGCTTGCAGGGGGCTGTCGGCACGCCAGTTAATATGGCTTTCTGCCTGAAGCTGGCCACTTAGTTCTGCATAAAGTGGCAGCCAGGGCTCCAGCCAACTGAGCTCAAATGCATGGAGTGCTAAACTGATATCAGCCCGCTCTGCCGACAGCTCACTGTCTTCTTGCAAGCAAAGGCTGGCATCTTGCCGAAGCCAGCAGTGGGCACCAATCAACAGTTGTTGCTCCATCGGTTGCAGTTGCAATGCCATGGCATGCTGTAACTGCCATGAACCAAGCTCAGTATCCAGACGGGCAGATTGCCAAAATCCTGACCAGCTTAGCTGCTCACGATCAAAGCGTCCGCTTAAGTGCATCTGGGCGCTCAGGGGCTTGCCAGCCAGTGTCAGCTGCAAGTGGTGATCGAGTTCATTACCCTCAAGTTGCAAGCTGGCACTATCCAGTGAGAACTGATCAAAGGATGCTTGTGCCAGCTCAAGCTGCAAGCTGGACTGGATGGGTTCACCGGCATCGATACTGCCACTAAGCTGAGCTAACCCCAGCTGAAACTCATTTTGCCAGCGGATATCGGTTGCTGTCAGCTCAAGCTCTGCTACCGGAGCCATGCGTGGGCCGGATAACAGGATGTGACTGTGAATTTGTCCCTCGGCATCAGGTAAGGAGTCAGCTAAATCATCGATCATCAACTGGGCAGTCATTTGCCATTGCTCAGTTAAGCGGCCCTGAAGTTCCAGCCGGTTTTGACCATGATGAATACGAAGTGGCAAAGCGCTTAGTTCGATAGCACCAGAGCCATCAAGATCTTGCAGTTGCAACTGACCATCCAGTCGCAGGGGGAATTGCCGCAACCAACCCGACAGCTGCATATCCGGGATGCGCAATTGCCAGCCTTGCTCTGCTGTGAGCTGACCTTCAATACGGCTGCTGCCAAACAACAGCCCCTGGTAGTCTGGCCAATGCTGTCCCGGGTCCAACTGTTCAAATTGCCACTGACTTTGCCAATTGAGTAAGGATGCAAAATTTAGCTCACCACTGCCATGGATTTTGCCACCGAGGGTGCCAAGCGTTAAGCGTTCAATGCGCAGTTGCTCTTTGTCGAGCTCGGCAGTCAGTGCCAGGCTGGCATCCGGTATGTCCTGGCCGGTCAGCATGGTTGTGAGCTGAGTTGTTAGTTGTTGCAGGTTACCATCTGCATCCAATCGGCTGTTACTGAGTTGATACTGCGCAGCTGCATTCAGCGGCCATTGCAAATGTTCGCTGCGCAGCTGCAAAGATAATGGCATATGTTCTTGCATAAGGTTGAGTTCAGCACTGGCAACGGCGGTCAGGGCCCCATCGACAGCAGCTTGTATCTGCAAAGAGCTTAGGTCCCCGGTTATGGCAAGGGTTGCTTGTGTCGCACTTTGCACTATATCGTGGTGATACAGACGTAGGCTGGCATCCAGCGGATACTGATGTTGTGGTTGTACGGTCAGTTGAGCATTGAGTTCCAATGCGTCATGCTGCAGAGTAAGATCAATCAGTTGCAGCTGGCGCCTGTCAACCAGTAAGCCAAACTGAAGGTGTTGCAACAGCAGCTCCTGGTTCAAGGACAGTTGATGCAGCTGAAACTCAACCATATCCAGTTGCAGAGGAAACTGGACAGTCGGAAGCTGTAAGCCAGCCCAGTGAAACGCCTGGTCTGCTTCAGGATCTTCCTGCGTCTCACTGACAATAGCCAGGCCATGCAGTTGTGTGGGCTGGATAACCAGGCGGTTGCCCCAAAAGTCAAAACCGCTTTGAAAATGCTCCAGCCGCAGATGAAGCTCTGGCATGTGCAGCTCGACAGCATGGAGCTGTAAGTCCCGAATGCCTACCGGTAATGGGTTCCAAATAGCCGGAAAGTTTAAATCCAGCGTTTCGTTGCCTGGCTCGGCTTCACTGGTGGCCAGCTCAATACGAACACCGTCTAACTGTAACTGGTTGACACAGAGGCTAAGGCTGAACAGGCACGGGATATGATTGTCCAGGCTTAGCTGCTCAATCTCGATAGAAAACTGCTCTTGTTCAAACTGCAGTTGATGCAGGGTGAAGCCATTCAACAGGTTACCCTGCACACTTGCAATACGCAGTTCAGGCACAAGATATTCAATCAGCCAAATATTAAAACGTAGTCCCGGCTGGCTAAAAGCCAATACAGCAGTTAACAGTACAAACAGCAAGATGCTGTACCAGAAGCCTTTATTTAAGCGGAGTAACCATTTCATAGCTCAGGGCCCAAAGAAAAGTGCAGTTGGAACTGCCGTGATTTATCTGAATCATGATCCAGGCCCCAGGCAAAATCCAGCCGCACCGGGCCGACAGGGGAGGCCCAGCGCACCCCAAAACCAATACCTCGTTTCCAGTCAGGATCTCGGCTCCAGGAGCTGCCATAGTCTGCAAAGGTCGCCAGCCACCAGTTCCCGCTTACCCGGTACTGGTATTCGGCGCTGCCGGTGACCATATAACGGCCACCCAGCAAGCGGTCTTCATCATCCAGCGGCGCTACGCGCTCATAGCCATAGCCACGGATACTGCCGTCGCCACCCGCAAAAAAGCGCAGGCTGGGGGGCAGGGCCGTGGCCTCTTCCAGCAAGATGGCACCGGCATCCAGCCGGGTTACTATGCGGTGATCTGTGCCAAAGCTGTTGATGTAATTGGCTCTGCTGCGTAAACGAATAAAGCGGCTGTCCGAGCCCCAGGCTCTGTCGGACGTTTCTACTGAAAACAACAGCCTGTCACCTCGGGTTGGCATCATGCCGCCTTGGCTGCGGCTGCGGGTAAAGCTGATACCAGGCATCCAGAGATTACTGCGGTCTTCTTGCTCTGCCTGGGTAAACTCAGAATAGAGCCAGCGAATGGACAGGGTGCGGTACCATTGATTGCTTAGCAGCCAGTGTCGCTCAGCGGCCAGCGTATAATCCTGTCCCTTGCCATCTCTGTTGTCAAAATTCTTAATACCGGTTTGAAACTGATAAAAGTCCTGCGCCACGTTGCGCAGTGGGAGGCGGTAAGACGACTCCAGGCTCTGTTCAACCCTTGATACCGCCAGTCGATTATTCAGGCTATGACCCCGGTCATTGAGCCAGGGCCTGTCCCAGTTGGCTTTTAAGCGCGCTCCCTGTACGTCCGCGTAACCCACCCCCAGCTCTACATTGTTACGGGTTCTGGGCTCCAATTGCACATGCAAAGGCACAATGCCTTCCCCGCGCTCAAGCGATTCGCTATCAGGCTCAATCAAAATGGAGCCAAACCAGTTGGTATTGGCAATGGCCTGGTTAAATTCGCCAAGCTGGCTGGCAAGGTAGGGATCGCCGCTTTGGAACGGGATAAGCGAATAGAGGCGTTGCTCCTGTATCTGCGAACCACTAAAGCGAACATCACCAAAGCGGTAGCGTGGGCCACTGTCAAAGTGTAGTTGCAATTGGGCTTGCTTGAGTGCTTCAGATACAGCCAGTTGAGTTCGGGTAAAATCGGCGTCAAAATAGCCTTTACGCAGACTTAGGTTGGCCAGGTTTGTTTTCAGTTGCTCGTATTGGCCATGATGAACGGCATCACCGCTATTAGGTGCTAACCGTTGTTTAAGACGGATAAAGTCCGGGTCATCCGCGGCTTCCCCTATGATTTGCACGTCCACCTTTTGGTAACTGGTAACCGGGCCTTGTGCAATGGTCATCACCAAAATACTGCCGCGCGCCTGCCGCTGCACGGTAAAATCAATGCTGGGGTGATAGTAACCAAGCGCCCTTAATGCGGTTCTTGCCTCTTGCTCCAGCCGGGCTTGAAAGCGCAGCGACGTTGAAACATCGCCATTGGCATAGTTTGCCAGGTAGAGCTCCACATTGTCTTTGACCGCTCCGGATATTCCCTGAATTTGCAGGCGGGTTTGGTCTGCGAAGGCTGAGACCGGCAGCAGCATGAGCAGTAAGATGGCAAGGGCGACTTGTCGAATCAAAGGGATCACAAAAAAGTAGTTCCTACACAAAAAAGAAAACCCAAAGCTGCACTTGCTTTGTGTGTGTCATGGCTATTATGGCCTATGCGACTGCTCACTGTATAGTGACGTGGTTGAATGGGGTATGAATAAAGCCGATGAGGATTATCATGGCTCCTGCTCAGACGGCCAGATAGCTATTGATTTTTAGAGATGATCTGGGTAGAGTAGCGCCGTCCATCGAATTCGATAGACCAGAAGAGGCGCGTTGTTCAGGTAGCCTGTGTCAGATGTCTGTTCATCGCAGCACAGGGGAGGGGAACATCGCCGAGGAGCGTACGGAACAGAACGTATGGCTTCGGTTGCCAGGGCTGAATCCCTGGGACTGTCACCTGAACCCTGGTGGAGAGCTTCTGGCCTTTGTGTACTGCTAAACAGCGCGCTTGTTTTTGCTGCCTGCCTGTTTCCGTTGTTATCAAATGCCGTGCTCTGCTTATTGTTGCTGCATAAGGAGAGATCCATGTCTGAACTCATCGTTGCTAAATTTGGTGGCACCAGTGTCGCCGACTTCCCGGCCATGTCCCGTTGTGCCGATATTGTGCTGGCCGATCCCCGTATTCGGGTGGTGGTGGTCAGTGCCAGTGCGGGTGTTACCAATCAACTCGTCGCCATTGCCCAACAAACCGAATTGCATGCCCGTTTTACGGCCTACACCGATATCGAGCGCATTACCATGGCGGTGTTGCAGGCGCTGCAGCACCCGGAAGCAGTGGCAGCACAAATTGATTTGCTGTTATCCGAGCTGCGCCAGCTGATTGAACAAGCCGGCCCGGTTTTTAGTGTGCAGCAAAAAGACGAGTTGCTGTCCTTTGGCGAGCGGTTAAGTTCGGTGCTGTTTACTCAGGTATTGGCCGAGCGTGATGCGGCTGTGGCCTGTTTCGACAGCCGGCTGGTGATGCGGACCGACAGTCACTTTGGTAAAGCGGAGCCCCAGGTTGAGGCCATCCGTGCTTTGTGCCAGCAGCAGCTGCAACCGCTGCTTGCCAGTGAGCGATTGGTGATGCAGGGTTTTATTGGTGCCGATGCTCAGGGGCAAACCACAACGCTGGGACGGGGCGGCTCCGATTACAGCGCCGCTTTGCTGGGCGAAGCCCTGGATGCGACTGTGGTGCAAATCTGGACTGATGTGGTCGGGATTTTTACCACTGATCCCCGATTAACCGAGCAAGCGCGTTGCATCCGCGAAATCAGCTTCGATGAAGCTGCGGAAATGGCGACCTTTGGTGCCAAAGTGCTGCACCCGGCTACCTTGTTGCCCGCTGTGCGGCAGAATATCCGGGTTTTTGTTGGCTCCAGCCGTGAACCGCAAGCCGGTGGTACCTGGATTGCCCGTGAGGTTACTGAGCGTCCGGCTTACCGCGCCATTGCTCTGCGTAAATCACAAACGCTGATCACGGTGAAAAGCCCGGCCATGTTGCATGCCGCAGGCTTTTTAACCCGGGTGTTTGATGTGCTAAGCCGTCATCATATTTCGGTGGATTTGGTCACCACTTCAGAAATCAGTGTGGCCCTTACTTTGGATGAAGCCCCAGGCAGTGCCTTTGACAGCTTAACGGAAACCGCCATTGAGGAGCTGCGCCAGTTGGGGGATGTTCAAGTGGAGCATGGCTTGAGTCTGGTGGCCGTGATTGGCAATCATTTGCACAGCAGCCGCGGCATTACCGGTGAGTTGTTCCAGGCGCTGGAAGGGGTGAATATGCGGATGGTTTGCCACGGTGCCTCCAAGCACAATCTGTGCTTTTTGGTGCAGGATGCCGATGCCAGTCCGGTGGTGAAACAATTGCATCAGAGCCTATTTGCGGTTTAACGCTAACTCAGGGAGCCGAAGGCTCCCTGAGTGCTGATTATTGGCAACTGCCACAACAGATGCCGTCACCATGGGCTGGCTGAATAAATAAGATCTCGTTCTCCAGCAAAATGTGCTCCATCAGATCCTCTTTTAACTCGCGCAGCCCCAGATACAGGGCGGTCCAGGTGTTGCAGGCGCCTTGCGGCAAACAAATGCCATCGGTGAGCTGATCCAGTTTTTCCAGCTCGTCACCGTGCTGTAAATGCTCTTGTTGCATCACATAAATGGGGCCTGCCGGGTAGATGCCCTGACGCAGCATCGGAAACAGGATTTGCTCTTCTTTTTGCATATGGCTTTCCAGCTCCTGCAGCATCGCATTCAGATGATCGGCCAGGCCAGTCGGACAGTCCGGGCTGTCGCCATGCACCTGCTCGACCCGGCGCGCCAGCCGGATCAACTCTGGTAGCTGCTGGCGGTGTTTGTCGTGGTAGCGCTGTAAAATGTAGTCAATCAACTCATGGGCCGGGGCCTGTCGCCAGTCTTTTGCCAGTGGCTTTTGCTGCAGCGCCTCCAAAGCTGCCAGCACCGGGCCTGTTTCCAGACCACGTTTTTGCAGGGCTTCAGCCAGGCTTTGCTGGCCGCCGCAGCAAAAATCCAGTTTGTACTGATGAAACACCCGGGTGGCACCACTGATTTGGGTGGCCAGTTTGCCAAGGGGTTGGGTTAGTAATTGCATGGGTACTCCTGCTATCGATTGGGTTGTCAGCTTGCTATTTGCTCCCTGCTAAGAGCAAGGGCCATGCCAGCAACTACCACCTTTGATTCCTATAGCTTTTTCGGGCTGCATGGTATATTGCACCCTAAAGCAAATGGTGAAATTAACCCTGGGTGGTGAAAATGACGGTATTACCAACCATCATACTGGCCGATCTGGTGACCGAGTTGCCGGCACCGGTCCGGCTGCAGCGGCTGGTCAGCAATCTGATGGCTGAGTTTGGCTGCGGCGCTGTGGTGTTGCTCCAAAAGCAGCAGGATTATTTAAAGCCGGTTGCGATGCAAGGGCTGGCTCGCGAAGCGCTGGGCCGGCACTTTGTGGTGGCGCATCATCCAAGGTTAGCGACCATTATGGCCAGCCGGCAACCGGTTCGGTTTGCACCGGACTCCAGCCTGGCCGATCCCTACGATGGCTTGCTGGATGCTCAGCCGGAGCAGCCCTTGGCGGTGCATGATTGCATGGGCATGAGTTTGTTTGTGGAAGGCGAATGCTGGGGCGCCATTACCCTGGATGCGCTACAAGCCGGCACCTTTGATGCGGCCAGTGAAGCACGCTTGCAGCACTACAGTTTTTTAATCGAGGCCATTATCCGGGTCTGTCGGCTGGAGCGGGACAACCGGGTGCTGCGGCAAAGCCGCAGCGACAGCGAGCCCCGACTTGTCGCCAGCCAGGCGGATAGCGGTATCATTGGTCAGAGCAAAGCCCTGCAGCAGGTGTTGCGACAGCTCGATGTGGTGGCCGACTCCGAGCTGCCGGTACTGCTGCTCGGCGAAACCGGTACCGGCAAAGAGCTCTTTGCCAGACGTTTGCACCAGTTATCTCCCCGCAGCAAAAAGCCGCTGGTGTACATCAACTGCGCGGCCTTGCCGGAAACCCTGGCCGAAAGTGAGCTGTTTGGTCATGTCAAAGGGGCATTTTCCGGTGCCGGCCAGGACAGGGCCGGCCGTTTTGAAGCCGCCGATGGTGGTACCTTGTTTTTGGATGAAGTGGGTGAGTTGCCACTATCCATTCAGGCCAAACTGCTGCGGGTGCTGCAAAACGGCGAAGTGCAGCGCCTTGGCACCGACAAGCCTTGCCAGGTCAATGTACGCATCGTCGCTGCCACCAACCGTCAACTGGCCGAGCGGGTGCAGCAGGGCGAATTTCGGGCCGACTTGTACCACCGGCTGTCGGTTTATCCACTGCCTATTCCGCCGCTGCGTGAGCGTGAGCTGGATATTTTGCTGTTGGCTGGTCATTTTCTGGAGCAAAACCGGGTGCG
Organism: Alkalimonas mucilaginosa; assembly: GCF_036327005.1. Taxonomy (NCBI): domain Bacteria; kingdom Pseudomonadati; phylum Pseudomonadota; class Gammaproteobacteria; genus Alkalimonas; species Alkalimonas mucilaginosa. The sequence goes on along the minus strand of NZ_JAUGZK010000020.1, from coordinate 9,140 downwards.
GCTGGGATTTCGTAGCCTGCGTTTTGCCCCCGAGGCGGAGCAATTACTGCTGCAGTACCACTGGCCGGGCAATGTGCGCGAGCTGGAGCATGTGCTGAGCCGGGCAGCCATTCAGGCGCTTAGCCAGGGCGCCAGCCGACAAGACATTGTGACGCTGCAGGCCGACTGGCTGCGGCTGGCTGATGCTCAGCAAACTGCTGCCACCGCGCTAACAGAAACGGCAGCTACAGCCGACTTGAACGGTTTAACACTAAAACAAACAGTCTTGAACGGTTTGACGATGAAACAAACAGTCTTGAACGGTTTAACGATGAAACAAGCCGTACAATGCACCCAGCGCCAGCTGATCCAGGCGGCTTTGCAGCAACATCAGCAGTGCTGGGCCGATGCGGCCCGTAGCTTAGGGGTGGATGCCAGCAACCTGCACAAACTGGCGCAAAAGCTGGGCCTGAAAGCGAGCCGGGGGCACCCATGAGTACTGTTAAAGCCTGGCACTGGTTAAAGGTATTGCTTTGGCGCTTGCTGGCTATTAAAGCCTTGCTGCTGGGGCTGCTTGGGATCCCATTGCCGGGCCTGCCTACCGTGCCTTTTTTATTGCTGTCGGCCTGGGCTGCGGGCAAAGGCTGGCCGGCGCTGGAGCTGTGGCTGCTGCAGCACCCGCGTTATGGCCCACCTATTTTAGCCTGGCGTCAGCACGGCGCTGTATCACGCCGTGCCAAATGGCTGGCCAGTCTGATGATGAGCGGCTCGGTGCTGCTGATGTGGTTTTCGGCGGCCCCTGTGCTGTTAAAAATTATTCTGCCACCCTTTTTAGCCGCTGTAGCCACCTGGTTATGGCTGCGTCCAGAGTCGGTATCGGTCAATCCGATGGAGAACCCCCATGACCAAAGCACGTAGAGAAGCGCTTAAAGAACTGACCACCGCACAAAGCATGCGCTACAGCCGCCATCTGATGCTGCCGGCGATGGATTTTGCCGGCCAGGAGGCCTTACTGGCCTCGCGGGTTTTGCAAATTGGTGTCGGTGGTCTTGGCTGCGCAGCGGCACCTTATCTGGTTGCCAGCGGCATCGGCGCTTTAACGCTGGTGGATGATGATACGATTGATAGCAGCAATCTGCAGCGGCAGATCCTATTTCGTGAAGCGGACCTGGGTCACTCTAAAGCCGAGGTGGCGCTGCGTCATCTAAGCGGTATGAACCCGGATACTCAGCTGAGTGCTCTTACCCGGCGATTCGAGCAACAGGAGCTGCAGACGATGCTGGCCGATTACGATTTGGTGCTTGATTGCAGCGACAACCTGGCCACCCGCAATGCCATCAATGCAGCCTGCTTTGCTACGGGCACGCCGCTGGTATCCGGTGCGGCCATCCGGCTGGAAGGCCAGGTGATCAGTTTCCCGATGGATGGCAAGCACGCCTGCTATCAGTGCTTAAGCCAGTTGTTTGGCGAGCAGCAGCTCAGCTGCATGGAGTCGGGCGTGTTATCGCCTTTGGTGGGCGTGATTGGCAGCATGCAGGCGCTGGAAGCGATTAAGATCCTGGCCGGCGTGGGCGAACCTGGCTATGGCCGGCTGCAATTGTTTGATGCGCTGCAAGGACAGTGGCAGTCGTTTCAGCTACCGGCAGATCCCCACTGCGCGGTCTGTGGCCAGGGGGCTGGTGCCAGTTAGGGCTAAGCTGCTGGTCCGGATCAGGCTTTAGTATGAACAGCCAGCTGTGGCAGCACTTCGGTTTGCACCTGATGCAGCAAGCGATAAGCGTCGCTGATGCTGCAATCCTGATGATCCTGTTTTTTGTAGCCGAGACTGGTTAGCTCCAGATGATAGGTCGGTACTATGTCGTGCTGCGCCAGGGTTTGGCGCACACAATTGAGTGGGCAACCATCAATGGCCAGGATTGGCCGGCCGGATTGCGCTACTTTCAATAGCTGTTTGACATGGCCGCCCACCCCGGCAATGCAAGACATCTGGGCCAGCCCCTGGCGATCCAGTACTACGGCCAGATCATTGGCCAACTGGGCGACATTGGAGCAGCCGGAACAGGCATAGACCAGGGGTTTTTGTGTTAAGTCGAGTTCTGTTGTTGCCATGCGTAGTGTTCCCATTTTTTTAGTCGGAAACTTCAGTGTAGGCAGCTGCAGCAGCAACAGTTTGATGTGCATCAAAGATGCGAAGCCCTTACCCCATCAGAGGTAAGGGATCCGTGGTGTACTTACCCCGGCCGGCCATCGGCTCTTGGCGTAGTGAGTACCGGCCAGTACAGCAGGCAGTAACAGCCAAACGCCAGCACCCAGCCGCCAATGGCCAGCTGGTACCAATACAGCGCAAAACCCGGTAGCCACTGCGCCAGTACCCGCAGCAGGACAGCAGCAATCAGCAGCACAAAAGCCGCCGCCATTACCGGTTTGGGTTGCAGCATACGGCCGGTATGGCCCAGTGAGACCCGCGCCATCATCGCCAGGATCATCACGCCCATGGCACCCGCCGTCAGGGCATGAATGGCGGTGCTTTGGCTGACTGCCAAACCTGCTGCTTTGGCAGCGAACAGCGCCAGCCCAACTGGAATAAAGTAGCAGGCGATATGCAGCGACCAGAGCAAGGCCACCCGAAAGGTCAGCCAGATTTTGACCCGGAGCAGTCGCCACAAGCAGAGTAAGGCAGCCGTGGCATAGAGCAGCGCCATCAGCTTGGTCGGTAGCCAGCTGGTCAGCAGAAAAAAGTGCAGTACAAAGATCAGCCAAAGCGAACCAAGCGCGGCCTTATCCAGCCAGGGCTTGGCTTCGATGCGCGGTGTTTGGGTGCCATTGGCGGTAAACATCGGCAGCACCCTACCGGAGACGATGGCCATCACCAGGGTAATCAACCAGATGGTATTCAGCATGCCGTGTTGGCTGTACAGCGGCTGGTCCAGCAGCACTCCGGCGTGCATCAGCGCATTGCAGGCGGTCAGTAGCAGCAGTACCGGCACAAAAAACAGATTACGGCTTTGGCCGGCTTTTAGCAGGATGCGGCCAAACAGCAGTGCCGCCAGAGGTAAAAAAGCCAGATCAACCGCTGCCACCACAGCGCCGGGCAGCGAACCACCAAACAGCATCAGGGCCCTGGCGGCCAGCCATACCAGGGTAAGCCAGAGCAGGGGACTGCCATGGGGAGCGCGCAGGCCGGTCCAGTTTTGTACGGCGGTCAGCAAAAAGCCGACAATAATGGCAGCGACAAAACCAAACAGCATTTCGTGTTGGTGCCAGAACAGCAAGTCGCCATAAGGCTGCAAGGTAATCAGGCCGCTGAGAGCCAGCCCCCACAGCAGCATGGCCAGCAAGCTAAACAGGGCACCGAATAAAAACAATGGCCGAAAGGCCTGGCGCAGCAGGGGTTTTAACGCTTCTTCCTGCTGTACATCAGTGATTTGCATCGTCGTTGTCCTCAAAAAAGTTACTGGCAAGAGCTGCCTGCAGTTGCTTTTGCACTTGTTCGCTGCGAATGGCAAAAAACATCATGGTCATGCACAGTGCCAATACGGCGTACAGCACCATAAAGCTGGCACTGGCAATGCCAAGCGCATCCTGAGCGGCACCAAAGGCAATCGGCAGGGTGCAGCCACCCAAAGCGCCGATGGTGGCGATAATGCCACCGACCGAGCCCATCTGCTGCGGGTAATGGTCGTGGGTTATTTTCAGCACACTGGCGCGGCCAAAGCCCTGGGCCACGCCGATGACAAAAATCAGCGCGGTAAAAAGCCAGACATTGATTTCAATGGTCAGCTCGACATCGCGCTCCAGCCCATGAATGGTCATGGTGGTGGGCGGATAGCTCAAGAAGAACAGACACACCAGGCAGACCCAGAACACGCTCCAGTTGACGGCGCGGCCACCGTAGCGATCGGCAAACCAGCCGCCCAGTGCCCGGGCCATGCTGGAGGTGGTGACAAAAAACAGTGTAAAAGCCATCGCCTGCTGCAGATCGAGCTGGTAGGCCTGCATGTAGTACTGCGGCAGCCAGAGGATCAGCGCCAAAAAACTGCCAAACACAAAATAATAATACAAGCCAAACCGCCAGACCTGGGAGTGACGCAGCGGCTTGAGCTGTTCACGCCAGGGGGGCTGATAGCTTTGCACATAGGCTGGCAACCTGGGAGCAAAACCAGCAAACAGCAACAGCATAAACAGCAAGCCAGCGGCATAGGCCGGCCCGGTCCAGCTCCAGCCCTGCCAGTACACCAACAAGGGCAGTAGAATCAGTGAAATAGCAGCACCGGCATTGCCAGCACCAAAAATGCCCAGCGCCAGGCCCTGCTGCTCGCGACTAAACCAGTCGGTGACATAGCGAATGCCCAGGGTGAAGGAAACACCACTGACGCCAATCCAGAGCCCAAGCCAGAAAAAGCCCTGAAAACTGCCAATCAACGGCAGCAGCAACAGCGCCGGTATCGTCAGCGCCATTTGCCACAGCCACAGGCTGCGGGCGCTTTGGTACTCCGACAGAATACCCAGCGGGAAACGCAGCAAAGCACCGGATAAGATAGGAGCCGACAGCAAAATACCCAGCTCGGTCCCGGTTAAGTCCAGCTTGTCCTGAAAATCGATGGCCAGTACCGCATACAGGGTCCAGACCGAGAAATTGGCAGCAAAAGCCAGGGTCGCAATAGTCAGGGCGCGCCAGGCGTGGGGCAAGGTCGCATTCATAGCATAAGGCTCATCTGGCTGTGGTTCCCGCGTTGGGTGATCTTTGTCATGATACCCAGCTTTTATCCGGCTTGCCCGGCTCCCAGGGAATACCCCGAAGAAGCTTTTATTCATGCACTGCTTCCTGCGACTACTCCGTTGGGGGTAGGGGGTTCAGTGGTGATCGGTGCTGGCGCTTGCGTGCCGTTATCACCAAAGAGGTAATCCAGCTTTTCCTTGTAATTTCAATGGTTTTTCCTGTTGATGCAGATCAAGTTATGCTCAGGCAAAGGCGCAGAAACTGGCGCCAGGAATTGTCCTTTCACACCCGAGGTGAGTTATGTCTGACACTGGCAGTCTGAATCTGCTGCGATTCAGCGACCCGAAAATTAAAACTTTGCACCTGACCTGGTTTGCGTTCTTTTTAACCTTTGCGGTCTGGTTTGCCCATGCGCCGTTGCTGTCGTCGATCCAGGCCAGCTTAAGCCTGACCGATGCGCAAATTCGCGCTCTGCTGATTTTAAACGTAGCCATCACCATACCGGCGCGGATTGTGGTGGGGATGTTGGTTGATAAGTATGGCCCACGCATTATTTACTCGATGCTGTTGGTGATTTCGGCTTTTCTCTGTATCGGTTTCGCTTTTGCCAATACGTACACCAGTCTGGCGATTTTCCGCTTCTTATTGGGTTTTGTCGGCGCTGGTTTTGTGATTGGCATTCGCCTGGTCAGTGAGTGGTTTCCGGCACATCAGGTGGGTACAGCAGAAGGCATTTACGGAGGCTGGGGCAACTTTGGCTCGGCGGCGGCGGCCATGTTACTGCCCACCATTGCGCTGATGTATGGTGGCGATGATGGCTGGCGCTACGCCATTGCCAGTGTCGGCGTGGTGTGTGGCCTCTACGGCCTGGTGTTTTACAAGTACGCCCGCAATACCCCCAAGGGCTCGATTTACTTCAAGCCAAAGAAAACCGGGGCGATGGAAGTCACCAGTTGGGGCGATCTCTGGTTGTTGATTGCGATGAACATTCCAATGTACCTGGCACTCGGGATCCTGGCCTGGCGCTTGTCACCGGCCGGTGTAAACCTGTTTGATGAGAGCTGGATGTATATTTTCCTCGGCGTTCTGGTGGTGCTCTTTATCTTCCAGACCCAGCAAACCTGGCGCATCAATGCCGAGCATTTGCGCGAGGGGGTGCCGGAAATGCAGAAGTATTCCTTTAAGCAGGTGGGGATTTTGAATGTGGCCTACTTTGCCACCTTTGGCTCGGAGCTGGCGGTGGTGTCGATGTTGCCGCTGTTCTTCCTGCAAACCTTTGAAGGCTTAACGCCGGTCACAGCGGGCTTATTGGCATCCGGCTTTGCCTTTATGAATCTGGTATCGCGGCCGATGGGCGGCTGGTTCTCGGATAAATTTGGCCGTCGTCGCAGCATGCTGGTGCTGATCGCCGGTCTGGCGGTGGGGTATTTCCTGATGGGGCTGATTGACATCTACTGGTGGATCCCGCTGGCGGTGCTGGTGACCATGGCCTGTTCCTTCTTTGTGCAGGCCGGTGAGGGCGCTGTGTTCTCGATGATCCCGCTGATCAAACGCAGCATGACCGGCCAGATCGCCGGTATGGCCGGCGCTTACGGCAATGTCGGCGCTGTGGTCTATTTGACCGTGCTGAGTTTCGTCAGCTACAGTACTTTCTTCTTTGTGATTGCGGCTTCGGCGCTGGTAGGGCTGGTGGCGATTGTGTTCCTGGACAATCCGAAAGGCCATATCACCGAAGTGCTGCCGGATGGTACCGTTCACACCATCGACGTTGGCCATAAATAACGGGGATTGCATTGAGCGCACCGCTGCTGCAACTGACCATCGCCGCCAGCTCGGAAGCTGGCGGCAAAACCGGCAACGAGGATGCGGTCTGCTGGCAGCTGCCGGACGATCCCTACCTTCGTACCTACAAAGGCGCGGTGCTGGCACTGGCCGATGGGGTCAGCAGTGCCGAAGCTGGTCGCGAGGCCAGCCAGGCGGCCGTCACGTCTTTTGTGCAGGATTACCTTAATACTCCCGATACCTGGTCGGTCCGCCAAAGCGCCGAACAGGTGCTCTCTACCGTTAACTTACGCTTGTACCGCCGCAGCCATGCCTTTGCCAATGAACTGAAAGGCCATTTGTGCACCTTCAGTGCTCTGGTACTGAAATCCCATACCGCGTATTTTTTCCATGTTGGTGACAGCCGCATCTGGCACTGCCGAGGTAGCCAGCTCAGCCAGCTTAGCACCGATCACAGCACGGTATTGCAGGACAAACGGCAGTTTCTGGCGCGGGCGCTTGGCATGAGCAACCAGTTGCAACTGGATGCTGGCCGCCAGCAGCTGCAGCCAGGGGATTGGTTTGTGCTGAGCAGCGATGGCCTGCACGACTTTGTGACTGAGCAGCAATTGCTGGAGCAACTGCTTAGCGACAGCAGTGCCGAACAAAAAGTGCAGGCACTGACTGAGCTGGCGCTTCGTCAGGGCTCGGATGACAATATTTCCATCGTGCTGGCCCGGGTGGATGCACTGCCCGCCGAGAGCATCGACGATTACAACGAGCGCTTAACCCGGCTGCCGTTTCCGCCGGTGCTGGCGCCAGGGATGAAAGTGGATGGCTACCGCATCGAGCGCGAGCTCTATGCCAGTGAACGCAGCCATCTGTATCTGGTGACCGATACCGACACGGAAAAGAGCCTGATTTTAAAATGCCCGTCGGTCAATTACAGCGACGATCCCAATTACATTGACCGCTTTATCCGCGAGGAGTGGATTGGCAGCCGCATTCAAAGCCTTTATGTGGTCAAAGTGATCCGGCAAAGCCGGCCGCGCAGTTTTTTGTATTATCTGATGGAATACGTGCAGGGTCAGAGCCTGGAGCAGTGGATGGCGCAGCAGCAGCCGGTCAAACCTGGCCGGGCCATCAAGCTGGTGGAGCAAATTGCCAAGGGTCTGCAGGCCTTTCACGACTGTGAGGCCATTCATCAGGATCTAAAACCAGGCAATATCCTGGTCACGGCCGATGATCAGGTCAAAATCGTTGATTTTGGCTCGGTGTTTGTTGCCGGGGTGGCCGAAATTTTTGTGCCGCTGGAGCACGAAGCGGCGCTTGGCACCGCCAGTTATTCCGATCCTTTGTACCTGCAAGGGCACAATTCCGGCATTCAGGGCGATGTCTATTCACTGGCCACCATCTGCTACGAGCTGTTTACCGGCCAGTTGCCTTATGGCAGTAAAATCGAAGATTGCCGCACCGCCAGTGATTTTGATCGCCTGCGCTACATCCCGGCCCGTGAGCACAACCCACGTATTCCGCTGTGGTTCGACCGGGCGCTGGAAAAAGGCGTGGCCTTTGACCTGCAGCAGCGTTACACCACCTTGCAAAGCCTGCTGCGCGATTTAAAACAGCCCAACCCGGACTTTCTGCGCGAGGAAGTCAAACGCAACACCCGCACCAGCAGCCTGCTGTTCTGGCAGCTGCTGTCCGGCTTTTGGTTTATTACCTTGCTGCTGGTGATTTGGTTGTTTTTGTTGCAGCGCTAGGCTGGCAAGCCCGTCCTCAAAAATTAAAAAGAAATCGTTCCTGAGTTTTATTGCAACAACTTGCGAGTTTCATGCTTGTAGGCTGCTGTAACAAAAAATAAGGCAGAAAAAATCCCTTGATTTACATTTAGATGCAGGCTTAGACTGGAAAGATTGAATAACTCAAAGGACGTTTTGGTCGCAACTTGCGGGTTCTTGTCCTTTGAATAAGCTGTTAGAGGTACTCATGCCGAACTCCGAAACTAAGTTAAAGCAAGCGCTAGCTGAGGCGTTGAGTAAAGCCGAGGAGAGAGGTGATCTCGTCATTGCTACCAGCATCGTGAGTGATATTACAGCACCAATGGCTGAAGCAGTTAAAGCTGCATACGCGGGCATATTCACGACCCAAGAGTTGGCGGCTTTGAGCAATCTAGTTTTCCAGGCTACTTCTGACAAAGATTTTTATGATTGGGAAATGCCAACTCTAGTTGGCTATACACATGAAGAGATGCTGAAACTAGGTGCAAAGCTCCGTGCACTCGCAGTCCTCTAACAATCGGCTGTTGTCGCCCCTCCGGGGCTGGGACGGCCTTTTCGCCACTACGCGGCTACAAGTCCGCCCCAAAGCCGGGCGTTGGTATGACTCCCCACGTCAAGCAGGTTGAGCATATTTCTGCTCACTAAAGAACCATCTTTTTTGCTGTTAAAGCGAGTTAATGCACCAGATGAAGCAGGTAATTTCGTCGGTTTACATGCTGGTATCCGTGGATTATCAGCTGTCGCTGACAGCGCCTACCTTACTTTCTCCGCCGTGGCACCTGTCTTCAGTCTAGGTTCGAGGTTCAACAGCCGCAAGGCTGTTGCCATCCTAACGCCGTCGGTGGTTGTGCCACACCCGATGCTTGATCCAATGCATTAACTCTAACCTGTTGCTCATG
>NZ_JAUGZK010000019.1:0-54267 GCF_036327005.1 Alkalimonas mucilaginosa | reverse complement strand
CGGTTAAGATGCGCTCTTTATCTTCACGCAGGGTTTTGAAAGCCAGCCTGCCATCGCGGCGTATATGGTTGCGGTATTTTTTCTTCAGCTTGGGCGACGTGCTGCGTGATAAAATATTGCGGTACTTTAATAGCGGCTCCATCCACTCTTCGCCGTTTTGGATTAGGCTTTCCATCGCGCGATCTTTGGTAACCACGGTGCAGGTCCAGCAACCAAAGCGCGAGTTACCACAAGATGGGGTGGTTTCATCAATGACCAGCGGGCACTCACCCTGTCCTGAAGAGTCTTTATACAGGTTCCACAAAATGAGGTTACGACCACCCCAGGGGGTTTCCCACTCTAAATCGTAACGGTCGAACCATTTGTTTTTGACGCCATAAGCTGTTTCTTGGGACTCTAAATGGCACAGCCGCAGTATTTTCCAAACATCGTCTACATGCCAGGTGTCGATAGGCGTGTAGATAAAGGCATTGGCTAAGGTGGTGTGCACCGCTAAATCCGAGCCGTCAATTTTGTGTTTTTTAATGACCTGGGCGCGAGAGGCGCTCTCTTGTGAGCGGGAGCCCAGTACCACTATCACTTCATTGTAATTGCTGACTTTGTCTTTAATAAACTTACTGACAGGGTCTATCTTCATCCGCTCGGTACACCAGCGAAAGCTGCGTGTTGGGGCTGGGTAGCCTTTTCCAAGCATATTGGCCCAGAAGGTGTTATTCGATTCTGGAACGACTTTGTGGCAGCTGATCGGTAAGCCGTCTCGCTTGGCACCTAACTCAATGGCCTTTAGGGAGTTATTGACATGGTCAACCACCATGGGGGTTTCGACCAGCGTATCCGATGCCACCACAAAAACTGGTTTATGGCGTTGCTCGGGTTTTAAACCGAGCAGGGCAAAGTAGACGAGGGTCATGACTGCAGAGGAGTCTTTGCCGCCGCTGTAACCAATCACCCAGGGCCTGTCATCAGCACGGTATACGCGCTGTGTGTCGGCAACGAACTCACTGAGAAAACGGCCAGTAAATTGTTCGTTTTCGATAAAGTCGATGTAATCCTGTAAGTCTTGCTGATTCAGGAGTCTCATTGAGAAGTTTTAACCATTGGCCTGTCGTTTAATAGCGACATTATACCGTCAACATACTGATTACTTAGTAAGAAGGTAAAGGTAGCGATTGCCTTCTTTTCGAAAGGGTAACTTTCCGGCCAGCCGTAAATGCATTAATTGGCAATCAGATATTTTCAGCGCTTTTTTGGCTTCTTTGCTGGTGAGCCAAATCTCGATGCTTTTTGAATCGCTATTCATAAGAATCTGGTATTTTGAGCCAATACCCTTGTTTTAGCAGCAATCAACAACAAAGGCCACCGTTACAACGAAAAGCATGAGCTCACCAAAGAACCTCCAACCCACTGATTAACAAAGCTGATTAATTTTTGTTCCGTAGTCATTTGTTAACTGGTACAATGAGCGGGTAGTTTAACCAGTATTTGAGGGACCAAAAATGTCATTTGCACTTGTTCGTTCTGTAGTAGGTGCTGCTGTATTGGCAATCGCCAGTTTTAGCAGTCAGGCGTCGTTGATTGTAAACGGCGATTTTGAAGCCAACCCGATTAACCCCAACTCCTGGACCTGGATGCCATCCAGCCAAGTACCAGGCTGGCAGGGCAGCAATATCGAAATCTGGAACTTAATGAATGGTGTGCAGGCGGTGACTGGCAATCATTTTATTGAGCTGAATGCGCATGGCAGCAATCAGGGTGCCTGGTCGATTTTCCAGAGCTTTGCCACAGATATTGGTCAGAGCTATGAACTGAGTTTTTATTACCGTGCCCGTAACGGCAGCAATGAGCAGTTTGAAGTGACGGTGGCGGATTTAAGCCAAACGCTGAACGATCACACCAACCGTGGCTGGAGCTTCTTTAGCAGCAGCTTTGTTGCGACCGATACCAATACCACCTTGCGTTTTACTTCGCACAACAGCGGCACCATCGGCAACTTTCTGGATGGTGTGAGCGTGGTGGCGCAGCAAGGTGTGGCGGCAGTGCCGGCACCTGCGACCATGGGTGTGATGGCTCTTGGTTTGTTGCTGCTGGGGGCAGGGCGTCGATTCACCCACCGTTGAAACTTACAAACTGTCTTTTCAAAAGCCGCTGTCAGCGGCTTTTATCGTTTATGGGGGCCGAGCCTGAAGCCTGGCAGTTTAAATTAGCAATTTCTTGCTTTAATGCTTGCAAATCCAGCACGGAGCTGGCTAGATTATTGAAAAGTGCCCTATGAATTGGAGGAAGGAGTCTATGTTGTAGTGGGTGGTTGCTGCGGTTGGCGCTTTGCCAAAGTCGCTGCTGCCATTACTGGTTGGTTGAGAGAAGGATCTGCTATGTATCGATTGTTGCTGTTTGTTTCCCTTACTGTGTTGTCCTGGCACAGCCTTGCCGAGCGTATTCCCCGTATTGAGCAGCAGATGGATGCTGACATCCAGTGGCCGCTTCGCTTCCCTTCCAGCCAGCAGTTGGATGCCTGGTTGCATGACCTTCAAAAACAGACAAACTCAGACACCTGGTATCGGGTGCAAGCCATGCGTTTACTGACACAAGGCATGGAGCCTGCAAAGGCTGAGATAAGCAGGCAGGCTTTGCAGGCGCTGCTGTTGCAGGCCGGGCAGGTTTCGGTGGAAGCGCAGTTGGAAGTATTGAATGCTTTGCTGGAGCTGCAACTGCAGCAGCAACATTACAAAGACGCCTTGGCATTGCAGCCACAAGTGGTTGCCTTGTTGGCACACGATCTAACGCCACGTTTGCAGTTCCAGTTGCATTTACAGCTTGGTCGGGTATTGAAAGCCAATGGCGAGCTGGAGCAAGCACTGCATTTTTTTCTAAAAGCGCACCATGAAATTTTGTTGCTGGATATGCGGGGCACTGACTACCGGCGGCAGTATTTGCAGTTGCAATTGGCCCGTATTCAGAGCCGGTTGCAGAATTACCATTATGCCATTCAAATTGCCTCGCAAGCATTGCAAGCCTCTTACGAGCATGGGCTGGATCTGTTGCTGCCAGAACTCTATCTGGTACGTGGAGCAGCGGCTCAACTGGCCGAGGGCACCACAGAGCAGGTTATGGCTGATTTTAAAGCGGCTACAGCCGTAAAGGATCCACAGGCTTTGGGTCGGGTGCAGATGCTGGGCTTTAACAATCTGGGCGCGGTGCACTTGCATCGCAGAGAGTTTGAGCAGGCGCTGACTTATTTAGACCAAGGGATTGCTATTGCAGAAAGATTAGGCAATGACCGCGAAATCCATGTGATGCGTTTTAACATTGGCTATGTGCTGGTGCTGCAAGATCTGGTAGAGCAGGGCTTGCCCATGATGGAGCAGGCCTATGCCGCTTTCTCGGGCCTGGCCACGCCTGGTATGCAGGGCATTATGTTGGGACATCTGGCAGATGCCTACCATGAAGCTGGGTTATTGGTTCAAGAGAATGAAGCATTGCGCCAACAGCGCCAAATTCGGGATCAGGTGTTGGCGGTTGAGCGTGACCGTGTATTCAGCGAGTTGCAGGTGCAATTTGAAGCCCAGGAGCAGGGGTTGCGTATTCAGTTGCTGGAGCAGGCCAATGCGCTACGGGATGAACGCCTGACAAGGGCGCAGCGTGAACGTACTTTGTACATAGGCCTGGTGACCATCTTGTTGTTGGGACTGACCGGTGCCTTGCTGGCGATTCGGCAGGTACGACGCTTGAATGCCCAGTTGGATGATTTGTCGAAACGGGATCCGCTGACTCAGCTGTTAAATCGCAGGGCTTTATCGGCCATGGGGCACGCCAAAGGCGATTTGTTGGTGTTATTGGATGTGGATCACTTTAAGCAAATCAATGATCGATATGGGCATGAAAAGGGTGATGCTGTTTTGACAGCGTTGGCCGAGCGTCTGATAACGGCGGTGCGCAAAGACGACCAGGTCTTGCGCTGGGGAGGTGAGGAGTTTCTGCTGATTTTGCGTGGGGTGGGAGAGGATGCCGTTGAGGATAACCTGATCAAATTATGCAATGCCCTACGCTTTGAGCTTATCGCCGATCTGGAAGTAACCGCCAGCGGTGGTGCGGTGTTGCTGCAGGAAGGACAAGCCATGCAGCAAGCACTGCAACAAGCCGATGCCTTGTTGTATCAGGCCAAGGCACAAGGCCGCTGCCAAATTCACTATCAAGCCAGTGATGGTCTGGTATCGGTGCTGCGCTAGCGACGATATTGCAGGTGGTCAATTAACGCCTGTAGCCTGCCATTAGCCGAGCCTTTTTCCGCTGTCGTTGCGGCTGTGCTAAAGTAGCCGGCGGTATAACGACAGAGGATAGCTCATGATCCCCAGCTTCTCCGGCCGCCTGACGGCGGTTTTGACTTTATCGGCCAGCCTGCTGTGGGCGGGCCTGGCCCAGGCCGAGGCACCAAGGCCACTTACGCCTGAAGATCTGTGGGCGGTGCAACGGCCATCGGCACCGGTGATGGCGCCGGATGGTAAAAGTGCGCTGTACGGTGTTAGCAGCTACAGCATGGAGACCGACCGCGGCACCACGGCCCTGCATTGGTTGAACCTGCAAAATGGCCAAAGCCAGCAACTGACCTTCCCGGCCAGTGGCAGCGACAGCGGGGCAGTGTGGCGACCCGATGGCAGCAAGATTGCCTTTGTGTCGCGCCGTCAGGCCGAGCGCAACCAGATTTTTGTAATGCGGATGGATGGTGGTGAGCCACGCCAGCTGACCGATTTGCCGGTGGCCGTCTCGGCCGTGCAGTGGATGCCGGATGGTCAGAGCCTGGTGTTTATGGCCCAGGTGCCAGCCGATTTTGACGGCGACTTTGCGGCATTGAAAGCGCAGCAAGCTGAAAAGGCCAACTCCAAAGTCTCGGCCTTTGTCACCGAAAACCGCTTGTACCGGCATTGGGATCGTTTCTTAGAGCAAGAGGCGTATCCACGCTTGTTCCGGGTGCAACTGGCGAGCGGCGAAGTGACCGAGCTAACGCCGGGCTGGCAGCGCTATTTCAACATTGGCGGTGGTATCAGCTATGACATCTCGCCCGATGGCCGGCAAATTGCGTTATCGGCCAATACCACAGAGCCCCCCTTTGATGACTTTAAAGCCGATGTGCTGTTGCTGCAAACCGATGGCAGTGGCAGCTACGTCAATCTAAGCCCCGACAATACCGGCCGGGATATCAATCCGGTATTTAGCCCGGATGGTCGCTACCTGCTGTGGGGCCGTAGCTTGCGCAATGACTTTTACGCCGATCAGATCAATCTGCTGCAGTACGATTTACGTAGCGGCCAATCCAGCATTTTAACCAGCGACTTTGATCACAGCCCGGTCAACTGGCAGTATTCGCGCAATGGCCGGCAGATTTTCTTCCAGGCCGATGACAGGGCCATGACCTCCTTGTTTGCCATGCCGGCGCGGGGCGGCGCCATTCGCGAAGTGCTGCGTGGCGGCACCAATACTGGCCTGGCTGAAACCGCCGATGGCCGTTTGCTCTTTGTGCACCATGGTATGACCCAGATGCCAGAGCTGTTTAGTGTGCGGGCCAATGGCCGCGATCTTCGTCAAATTACCCAACTGAATCAGGCGCTGCAAGACAGCATCGACTGGGGCAAGGTGGAGAATGTGACCTATGCTGGTGCCAATGATGTCCCGGTGCAAATGTTTGTGGTGTACCCGCCAAACTTTGATGCCAGCAAGAAGTGGCCGGTGCTGAACCTGCTGCATGGTGGGCCGCATGGCTTCTTTGGCGATACCTTTCATTTTCGCTGGAACGCGCAGGTGTTTGCTGCAGCCGGTTACATTACCATTCTACCGAACTTCCACGGCTCGACCAGCTTCGGTCAGGACTTTGCCATTTCTATTCATGGCGATCACCCAACCAAGCCCTTTATTGACTCGGAGCGGGCTATCGATTTTATGTTAGAGCGCCCCTATGTTGACGGCAATCGCCTGGCGGCGGCCGGTGGCAGCTACGGTGGCTATCTGGTCAGTTGGATAGCGGGCCATACCGATCGCTATCAGGCATTGATAAACCACGCTGGGGTCTACAACCTAAAAGGTCAGTTTGCTTCCGATACCACCTCACAGCGGGTGCATGCTTATGGTGGTGCCCCCTGGGATGGTATGGAACAAGTGCTGCAAGTCAGTCCTTCCATGCATGCCGCCAACTTTAAAACACCGATGCTGATTATTCACGGTGAGTTGGATTACCGGGTACCAGTGACCCAGGGCTTTGAAATCTATGGTGTGTACAAAGGCATGGGGCTGGATGCGCGGCTGGTGTTCTTCCCGGATGAAAATCATTGGATCTTAAAGCCGAATAACTCGGTGTTCTGGTTCAATGAATTTACCGGCTGGCTGGACCGCTACTTAGGCCCAGGCCCGAAAGAGTAAACAGCGCGCATTAACAGCATAAAAAAAGCCCCGCCAGTCAACCGGCGGGGCTTTTGTTTGGATCGTCTTACTTCAGATCAAAGCGGTCGTTGTTCATCACCTTGACCCAGGCTTTGACAAAGTCCTGCACAAACTTGGCTTTGTTGTCGTCCTGAGCATAGACCTCGGCGTAAGACCGCAGGATGGAGTTGGAACCAAACACCAAATCGACCCGGGTCGCCGTCCACTTAGTGGCGCCGGTTTTACGCTCGACAATGTTGTACTGGTTCTTGCCGGTGGGCTCCCACTTGTAGCTCATGTCGGTCAGATTGACGAAGAAGTCATTGCTCAGCACGCCGACTTTGTCGGTGAACACGCCGTGCTTGCTGCCGCCGTAATTGGCTCCCAATACCCGCATACCACCGAGAAGAGCTGTCATTTCATGGGCACTCAGGCCCAGCAGCTGGGTTTTGTCCAGCATCATCTCTTCTGGTTGCACACTGTAATCGGCTTTAAGCCAGTTACGGTAGGCATCGTGCAGTGGTTCCAGTACATCGAACGATTCGGCATCGGTCATGTCCTGCGTGGCATCGCCACGGCCCGGTGCGAACGGCACTGTAATGTTGACGCCCGCGTCTTTGGCTGCCTTTTCTACCGCCGCACTGCCGCCAAGCACAATCAAGTCGGCGATGCTGACTTTTTTGCCAAGCGATGCCTGAATGGCTTGCAACACCTTCAGTACTTTTTGCAACCGCTCTGGTTCGTTGCCGACCCAGTCTTTTTGCGGAGCTAGCCGGATGCGGGCACCATTGGCACCACCACGGTAGTCAGAGCCCCGGAAAGTACGGGCGCTGTCCCAGGCGGTCGCAACCAGCTCGGACACCGACAAGCCACTGGCCAGGATCTTGGCTTTCAGTTCGCTGATTTCGGCTTCGGTCAGGGTGTAATCCACTTTCGGGATCGGATCTTGCCAAATCAAATCTTCTTTTGGTACATCCGGCCCTAAATAACGGCTTTTCGGTCCCAGGTCGCGGTGGGTCAGCTTGAACCAGGCGCGGCGGAAGGTCTCGGCAAAGTACTCCGGATCTTTGTAAAAGCGCTCGGAGATTTTGCGGTAGTCCGGGTCCATCTTCATCGCCATATCGGCATCGGTCATGATGGGGTTGTGGCGAATGGATGGATCCTCCACATCCGGCACCTTGTGCTCTTCTTTGATATTCACCGGCTCCCACTGCCAGGCACCGGCCGGGCTCTTTTTCAGCTCCCAGTCGTAGTTCAGCAGCAGCTCAAAATAGCCGTTATCCCATTGGGTTGGGTTGCTGGTCCAGGCACCTTCCAGGCCGCTGGTCACTGCATCCCGGCCAACACCCCGGGTTTTGTGGTTCATCCAGCCAAAACCTTGCTCGTGAATATCGGCGCCTTCCGGGGCCGGGCCCAAATTGGCGGCATCGCCATTGCCATGGGCTTTACCGACGGTATGGCCACCGGCGGTCAGCGCCACGGTTTCTTCATCGTTCATCGCCATACGCTGGAAGGTGACCCGCACGTCATGCGCTGTTTTCAGTGGGTCGGGTTTGCCATCCACCCCTTCCGGGTTGACGTAAATCAGGCCCATCATCACAGCGGCCAGTGGGTTTTCCAGGTCGCGCTCGCCTGAGTAACGGCTGCCTTCACTGCCGGATGGTGCCAGCCATTCTTTTTCCGAGCCCCAGTACGTATCTTTTTCCGGGTGCCAGATGTCCTTGCGGCCACCACCAAACCCAAAGGTTTTCAGGCCCATTGATTCATAAGCCATGGTGCCGGCTAAAATAATCAGATCAGCCCAGGACAGCTTATTGCCGTATTTTTTCTTAATTGGCCATAGCAAACGCCGGGCTTTGTCCAGGTTGCCGTTATCCGGCCAGCTGTTTAACGGTGCAAAGCGCAGGTTACCGGTACCTCCGCCGCCCCGGCCATCGGCAATCCGGTAACTACCGGCACTGTGCCAGGTCATACGGATAAACAAGCCGCCGTAGTGGCCCCAGTCGGCTGGCCACCAGTCCTGGCTGTCGGTCATCAGGGCTTTGAGGTCATTTTTTACCGCTTCAAGATCCAGTGATTTAAAGGCTTCGGCGTAGTTAAAGTCGGTGCCGAGTGGGTCGGTTTTACTGTCGTGTTGGTGCAAAATATCGAGGTTGAGGGCTTTAGGCCACCAGCTCATGACATTATCAGTGGCGGCCGTATTGGCGCCATGCATCACCGGGCATTTACCGGTGCTTTGATTGGTCTTGTCCATGCATCACTCCTTGTTCAGGTTGGTTTTACTGAGCGCACTGCAAGTACTCACGCTTTAGCTGTATCAACTATAGACAGCAAACTACTGTCCCGAAAGTAACTTTTCCCGAATGAGTCCATCGTTTTTTTTGATTAATCGCGCCAAAGTTCATTGTTAAGAATGCATTGCCCGGTGATTTTTTGAACATCCAGACATTTCAGGCCGCTTCGGATGAAAATTCCGCGTAGATACTTCAATCACTGCTACACTTAAGCAAGATCTGAAACAGGATAACCATCAAATGTTCGGTTATACTGGTTGCATGCCCATCGTATTTTGGAGCCTCTATGAGTAAATTTATGGCATCGGTCGATCAGAGAACCAATCTGGTTGGTCATAATCGCCTGGAACTATTGATTTTTCGCTTGAATGGTCCACAGCCTTATGGCATCAACGTTTTTAAAGTTCGAGAAGTGTTGCAGTGCCCTGAATTGACAGAAATGCCTGGATCCTCGCCTCATGTGCGTGGCATAGCCCACTTGCGCGGTGAAGCTATTACTGTCATTGATCTCAGTCAGGCTACCGGGGGCAAAGGGATTCAGGACTTGAAGAAAGCCTTTATTCTGGTCACTGAATACAATAGAACCACCCAGGGGTTCCTGGTAGGTGGTGTTGATCGCATTGTCAACATCAACTGGGAACAAATCAGTCCTCCACCTAAAGGCTCTGGGGCTAATCATTACCTCACAGCTGTGACCAAAGTGGATGATCGCCTGGTGCAGGTATTAGATGTTGAGAAAGTATTTGCTGAAATATCCCCGCCAGATGAAGAAGTTAGCGAGAGCCTGAAAAAAGAAGCGGCACAGATGAATCTGGCCGATATGATTGTGCTGGTAGCAGATGACTCGGCGGTAGCGCGTGGCCAGGTGAAACGTGCGCTCACCTCGATTGGGGTGAACATTGAGCTGGTCAACGATGGTAAGCAAGCCTTGCAGTGGCTTAAGAAAAAAGCCGAAGAATTAGGGGGCGATATCTCCAAGAAGGTGCCGCTGCTAATTTCTGACATTGAAATGCCAGAAATGGATGGTTACACCCTGACGGCTCAGGTCAAAGCTGATCCTGATCTGGCCAGAATGCATGTAGTATTGCATTCGTCACTAAGTGGTGTTTTTAATGAGGCCATGGTGAAAAAAGTCGGTGCCGATCAGTTTATTGCCAAGTTTCACCCGGATGAGCTGGCAGCGGCAGTCGAGCACTGGATGAAAGCTGACACTTAATAGTGCAGGGGCGCAAAATAGGCGCCCCTATTTTTTGCCTTGCACATGGTAGCTGATTTGAGCACAAGGATTCAGGTAATCCAGTACTTCGGTCGGCAGTTGTTGAGGTTTAAGTACTTTTCCAATGACCAGTCCATCCTCAGCTAAGGTTAGAATGGGGGCTTCCAGCCGAGGAATATCCGGCTCATACACCATAATATCCGGTTGCAACAAAGCATCACTGTTTACCGTGATCACCATGCCGATACGATCATCGCTTAATTGCACCAGAGTGCCTGGCGGGTACACGCCCATTTGCTTGATCAAGACCTTCAGCTCGGTGTCCGGCAATTGTTGGCGCATATTTCGGTACATGTACGACAGGGCGGTGTGCGGCGAACGGGTGGCCTGGCCAGGGCCAGGGTGACACAGGTTATCGAAGGTGTTCACAACCAAGACAATTCTCGCAAGTGGGTCAATGTCTGCGGCTTGCAATCCTTTTGGATAACCACTGCCATCGGCCAACTCATGATGCTGCAGTAAGATAGGGATGGCTTCTGGTGGAAACTCCGGCAATTTTTCAGCCAGCTCTGCGCCGTACTGGGTATGCATGTTCAGCAGGTTTTGTTCGGGTGCGGTCAGCGGCGTTTTTTTACGCACGATCTGGCTTGGCAGTCGTAATTTACCAATATCATGAAACAAAGCGCCAAAGCCCACCCATTGGATTTGTTGCTCGCTTAGCGCAAGGTTTTTGGCCAGCATCATTGATAGCGTGGAAACATTCAGTGCGTGGTAATACAGGTTCTCCTGATCTTTCTGTGCTGTGGCTATCATATGCAAAGATAGCGCATCAGGCCGGGCGATAAGCTCGGCCATCTGTGTCGTCAGTTGGGTGGCCTCTTCAATGGCCGTCACCGGTTGGCTGCTTAACTTTTTCATCAAGCTGTGTAACTGATTAAAAGAATGACTAAAGGCTTTTTCGGTTTTTTGAATATTCCGCCGTCGTACCTTGGAAGCTTCGATACGGGCCGTTTTTTGTTGTTGCAGCGTGGCTCGATACTCAGCAGCTTCGTCAATCTGCCTGAGTACTTCGTCGTTCGATGTTTCCACCGTTTCCTGCGGTGCCGGCAGGCTTTTTTCTGGATAGACGTAGACGAAATCCAGTTTAAGGGACTGGATAATGCGGATTTGATGGCTATTTTCCAGCACCATTTTACTCGACATAAAAGGGTGCTTCATCCAACTCAGTGGCAGTTTGATGGCGAGTCCAAGACGCAATTGACTGGGTTTTATTTTATCTGGCACAAGTGGTTACTCGTATTATTTTTCTGGTGAATACTACCGCGCTATACAACAGCAACCAGTAGCCATGTGGCCGCAGTTGGTATGTGTTGTTAACCTGGATGGTGCAATAAATTTTTGGTCCAGAGCACGGCATCGTGATAAAGACTTGCAAGGGAGTGTCTGCCTTTAAGCGGTCGGTACAGACTATCTGCCAACTGCCAGTCTGCGCGCTCGTAGGCTTCTATCAAACGCAGTAAATGCCCGCTCTCACCTTCGCGCTTCAGCAGTGCATTTTGGATGCCTTGCTGTAATGGTAGCTGGGTCAATACCTGGGCCATTGGCATTTCGAGCAAATCATCTACCTTTGAAAATAGCCCGGTTAAGAAAGCACTGAGCGGGTCTTTGCTCTGGTTATTGTGTTTGGCCAGCTCATCGCAAAAGCGAGCCCGTACCAGAGACTGAACAATACGCTCATCATTTTCACCCGTACCAAGGTTCGCCAGTGCCAGCAACGCGATAAACTTTTTCAACTCTGTTTCTCCCATATACACCATAGCAAGCTTTAAAGAGTCGATTTTCTGTTCTTTGGCATAGGCTGAGTTATTGATGAATCGCAGCAGTTTGTAAGACAAAGCGACATCACGTTCAATCACCTGGCTCAACCGGTTGAAATCGCAGTGTGCGGCACTGGCCTCCGCAATCAGTTGCAGCAAATTTATTTGGTTGCTGTTCAACTGCCGGTGTTTCATCATTTCCGGGCGGGCAAATAAGTAGCCCTGAAATAAAGTAAAGCCCATCAGTTTTAATTTTTCAAATTGCTCTGCTGTTTCTACCCGCTCAGCCAGCAGTATGATGGGATGGTGCTTGATGCGTTGCATAAATTTACTGATTTGCAGCAGGTTAAATTGCTGCACATCGATTTTCAGGTAGCGAATGTAAGGAAAAAAGATATCCCACTTTGGATCAAAGTCATGATCATCCAAAGCCAGCGCATAGCCGAGACCGTGTAAGGTTTTACAAGCTTGCAGCAACTCACTGCTAATTGGCACCGTTTCCAGAATTTCTATCACCGTGGTAGCCGGAGCAATGGATGTTGGGAAATGATGAATCAGTGTCTCGGCCGAGAAATTGATAAAAGCCAGCTTGCCGGCAGCAATTTGTTCGACTCCCACCAGTAAATGATGCTCGGTTAATACACGGGATGTGGCTTGATCGCTGTCGATGTCTGGAAAACAATTGGCCTCACCGTCACGAAACAATAATTCATAGCCATAAAGTTGCTTTTGGGTATCGTAAATTGGTTGGCGGGCGATGTAAGCGTACAAGGACAGACTCCTTACTGCATTGTGCTTGTTTCAGTGTAGTCTCTGTGAATGGAAGGACAAGCCAGGCTAGCCCGATCTGAACCAACTTTTCAGCAATAACCAGCAAAACAGCATAGAGCCGACACCCATTGCCAGCAGCATCAGTCGATCAGGCCAGGTGGCGACATAACTAAGTTGCGATTGGGTTAGGGTTGGGGCCAGCAGCATGGCCAGAATGCCTACAGCAATCACAACCGGCCAGAGCAGTGCATGAGGTTTTCCTTTTGGGTTGCGACCAAACCAGAGGCTAGCCACTAGTGCTATCAGCAGCAGTGCTATCAGCCAAAGCCAGGGTTTAGCGGCGTACCACAGGATTATCAGAATACCATCCAGGCTCATTCGTTTACTCCTCAGACTTTGCCATGCAGCATGGCATTGTAGGCCGGTTGCAGCATTTGTTCTTTCATCATCCACACCAGCCAGGACTCTTCTGTGGGGCTGATAAAACCAAAGGATGGCAGCAGTTTTCCTTCGTAGCCAAACTCCGACAAGATAGCGCGGCCAATGCTGGTGATCAGTGGGCAGGAGGTATACCCATTGTAACGGGCGGTCAGTGGCTGGCCACTCAAAAAAGCCAGGATGTTGCGCTCGGCCACCGGGGCCTGCATTTTGACACTGGCGGCAGTTTTGCCAAAAGGTGTGCCAATCACATCGCCAACCCCAAAGACATTCGGATAGCGACGATGTTGCAGGCTGTATTGATCCACTTCCAGCCAATCGTTGGCAAAAGGTCCCTCGCGCCATACCAAATCCGATGCCCGAACCACATCCGGTGCACTCATCGGAGGCACCAGATGAATAAAATCATACAACTCACGGCTCTGTGAACCATCACTATGGGTAAAAAAGGCTGTGCGGTTTGGCGCGTCCAAACCAGTCAGGACACGCTGATCAAAGAATCCGACCTTTTGCTCCTGCCAGCGTCTAAGCACAAAGTCGTTGTAGGTGGGCACCGCAAACACCCGGTTTGGGTAGGGGCTGAAAAAATCAACCTGAAAGCGCTCTCGCTGGCCGGTTTTCTCCAGCCGCGACAGGGTAGTAAAGGTCATCTTCAAGGGTGCACCGGCGCACTTGAGCGGGGTATTGCTTAAAGTAAACAAAGCCCGGCCTTCGCCTTTGCTGACTAAGGCATCGATTTGCGCACTGGTTGCCTGGGCAGCTGCAGGGCTGGCATAGACGCTGCCAATGCCATGCTGACCAATCATGCTGACATCAAAGCCTTCAATTTCGTGATAATTGAGCTGACAGCCGGTGGCCACCACCAAGAGATCATAAGTCAGTTGCTGCTGGTTACTGAGCTCGACCCGCTGCTGACGGGCATCGATAGCGGTCACATCCTGCGTCAGCCAATCGATGCCGTTGCCAAGCCATTGGCCGGTGCTGGAGAGCACCCGCTCCGGCTGCCATAAACCAGAGGCTATCATGGTGTAGCCTGGTTGATAATGGTGCTGGGCCCTGGCACCGACCAGCGTAATACGGGCACCGGTGATGCTGCGGCGCAAACGGTTCGCCATAGCGATGCCGGCTGCGCCCGCACCAAGGATGACAATATGGGCCTGGCTTTGCAGGGGTTTAGCCAGCAAGGCGACTGGCGAAGCCGCGGTCGCTCCGGCGGCCAGTCCAAGCAGCAACTTGCGCCGCAGTGGCTGGGTTGGTGATGTACTCATAAAGCCTCCTGGGATCCAAGTTCAAACCCCTGCAATTGCTGGTGCAAACGTTGCCACTGCACTCGTACACCGCAGACTTTATCAGCGCCACTTTGCTGCCAAAAACGCTCGGCCAGTTCGTTGAACCGATACTGCTGATCACAAGCCGTGATTAAGTTTGCGTCTTGCAAACGCTGCAGAGCGGTGCTGATCTCGGCGGGCTCTGCGCCGGGGGGTTGCAGATACGCCATGGCTTGTTGTACCTGAGCCAAGCTGGCGCTCCCTGTGTCCGCCATGGCGTAGCGCACAGCCAGTAACACCAAAGAGTCAAATAGCTGCAGGGTCTGACTGGTCATGCTTTGGGCTTGCAGGTTGAGATGCCTAGCAAGCTGTATGCCGGGCAGGTGTTGAATAAGCCGGTCAAGAGCGGCACCACACCAATCCAGCCCCAGACACCGACCATGCCTGTTGCGGCCAAAACAATCAGCACAATGCCCACTATCATCCGCAGTGTTTTATCCAGCCCACCTACATTGGTTTTCATCGCAGTATCACCTGGTAGTTAAGAAGTCTCTTAAATTAAAAATACCTTGGAATGGATGATTTCACCAGTGTGAAATCGCACTTTTTTTGATCTGCGACACTATGTCGCACGCTTCAATAAGAAAAAATTAATATAGTTGGTGTATGCTATAACTTTAGTCCAGAGTTGTATTTTTGCTAGACAAATTTGAGCAAGCTCCGGCTGGAGTGAGCCCAGATCAGGAGAACGGTTATGGAGTTAGATCCTCTGCTGCTATCGCGCATCCAGTTCGCGTTTGTGGTGTGCTTTCATGCAATTTTTCCCGTCTTTACCATAGGTCTGGCCAGCTTTATTGCTGTGCTGGAGGCGTTGTCGTTCAAAACCGGCCAGCCAGTGTGGCAGCGCTTGTCGAAGTTTTGGATCCAGGTGTTTGCGGTGGTGTTTGGCATGGGGGTGGTATCCGGCATTGTGATGTCGTTCCAGTTTGGCACCAACTGGAGTAACTTCTCGTATGCCACTGCCAACTTCCTCGGGCCGGTACTGAGCTACGAAGTGGTCACCGCCTTTTTCCTCGAGGCCGCCTTTTTAGGGGTTTTGTTGTTCGGGCGGGATAAAGTGCCGCAAGGCGTGCACCTGTTCGCAGCCATTATGGTGGCGCTTGGCACCTTTATTTCTTCCTTCTGGATTTTATCGGCCAACTCCCTGATGCAAACACCCGGAGGTCTCGAGCTGCGTGACGGCATGTACCATGTGGTGTCCTGGTCTCAGGCGCTGTTTACCCCATCTTTCGGGTACCGTTTCCTCCATATGGCGCTGGCTTCCTTTTTAACCGCCGCTCTGGTGGTAGCTGGCGTGAGCGCCTGGTTTATCCTGCAAAAGCGTGAGTTTGAAAGCAACCGCAAAGCTTTATCCATTGCGCTGTGGATGCTGCTAATTCTGGCACCGATGCAGGTGGTGGTTGGCGATTTCCATGGTTTGAATACTCTGGAGCACCAACCGATGAAGGTGGCTGCGATGGAGGGCAACTGGCAAACTGACACCGGTGTGCCTTTGCTGCTCTTTGCCATCCCGGATCAGGCCGCGCAAACCAATCACTTTGCTATTGGTATTCCGAATATGGCGAGCTTTATTCTGACGCACGATTGGCAGGGGGAGGTACCCGGCCTGAATGAAGTGGCGCCAGAGATGCAGCCGCCGGTGTTTTTGGTGTTCTGGTCGTTCCGGATTATGGTGGCGATGGGCTTACTGATGGTGTTTTTTGGCCTGGCCGGTTGGGTGCTGCGTTACCGGCAGCGCTACCATCAAAGCCGCTGGTTTTTGCAAAGCCTGCGCTGGATGAGCCTTTCCCCCTTTATTGCGGTGCTGGCCGGTTGGGTTGTGACAGAAGCCGGTCGGGCGCCCTGGTTGATTTACGAGCAAATGACCCACGCCGAAGGTCTGACCCCTTCACTTACCGGCGGTATGGCACTCTTTACCCTGATTGGCTATGTGGTGGTGTACAGCCTGGTGTTCAGTGCCGGGGTGTATTACTTGCTGAAAGTATTCCGTGGTGGCCTGGAAAAGGCCAATCAGCCGCATGAACAAGAAGAGGTGGAGCGCGCCAAGCGGCCATTCTCAGCTGCTCACGCCAGTCTGGAAGGAGAAAACTAATGGACCAGCCTTTTGATTTGACTTTAATTTGGGCGGTGATCATTGCTTTTGGGGTGATGATGTATGTGCTGATGGATGGATTCGATCTGGGGCAGGGCATCTTGTTTCCCTTTGCGCCGGATGAGCATTACCGCGATGTGATGATGAACTCGGTAGCACCGGTGTGGGATGGCAATGAAACATGGCTGGTGCTGGGCGGAGCTGGCCTGCTGGCAGCATTCCCTTTGGTGTACTCGGTGTTTTTGCCGGCGCTTTATATCGGGGTGTTCCTGCTGCTGGCTGGCTTGATTTTCCGCGGCGTGGCTTTCGAATTTCGTTTTAAAGCCAAAACCTCCAAGTACCTGTGGAACTGGGCCTTTGCCGGCGGCTCTACGGTAGCAGCATTTGCACAGGGTGCCGTTGTGGGGGCTTATATCCAGGGGTTTGCCACGGAAAACTTCCGCTATGTGGGCGGGGCTTTTGACTGGTTAACTCCTTTTACCGTCATTACCGGCCTTGGGCTGGTGGCAGGCTATGCCTTACTGGGCGCGACCTGGCTGATTATGAAATCTGAAGGAGAAGTACAGCAATGGGCCTATAAACTAACACCGCGTTTATTGGTAGCGGTGCTGGTGGTCTTTGCCGTCATCAGTGTCTATACCCCCTTTGTCGATCCCAAGGTGATGGAGCGCTGGTTTAGTGGTTTTAGCGCCATCTGGTTGCTGCCTCTGCTGGCGCTGTACTGTGCCTGGGCTATCTACCGCTCGGTCCAAAAGCAGCAGGAAGGCTTGCCTTTTGTTGCCACCATGGGCTTGTTCCTCTTTACTTACCTGGGCTTGCTGGCCAGTAAATGGCCTTACATGGTGCCACCGGACTACACCTTGTGGGATGCCGCTTCTGCCTATGAGTCGCAACTCTTCCTGTTGCTGGGCTTCTTGTTTGTTATCCCGATTGTACTGGCCTATACCGCCTGGACCTACTGGGTATTTCGCGGCAAAGTGAAAGCAACGGGTTACCACTAAGGTGCAAGGCTTGCGGGGCGATGCGGCAGATGTGCAGGCCGGGAAGGCTTTGTTGCACGCTGTGATTAAGCAGCAACGGCCATTGCTGACCGGCGCTGTGCTGTTGGGACTGTTATCGACCCTGGGCTTGATCGGTCAGTGGCTGGCTCTGGCCTGGTTGCTGGGGGAGGTTATTTTGCCTGCAGAGCGTTGGCAGTGGAGTATGGCCTATCCCAGTGTGTTGCTGTTTTTGCTGGCGCTGGTATTGCGTGCTGGCGCAGCCTGGGGGCAGGAGTATTGCGCCAGCCGGGCCAGCATTGCGGTGCGCCAATCGCTGCGACTGCAATTGCTGCAGTTGTGGCGGGAGGGGCCAGCCTGGCGCCTGGGTGAGCTGTCAGCTGCCGATTGGGCCAGTCAGTGGGGCGATAACATTGAGACGATGGATGGCTATGTTGCCCGCTACTGGCCACAGCAGTATCTGGCGCTGTTATCGCCTTTGCTGATGCTGGCTCTGATAGCCTGGTTGAACTGGCTGATGGCGCTGATTTTGTTGCTGGCAGCTCCCTTGATCCCACTGTTTATGGTGTTGGTTGGACTTGGCGCGGAACAAATTAACCGACGCCACCAGTTGGAGCGTCAGCGACTGGCCGGACACTTTTTAAATCGGGTGAAGCAGTTGCGGTTATTGCGCCAGCTGGACGCTATCGCACAGAGCAGTCAGCAGATTGCCCGCCAAAGCGGCCGCTACCGCGATCTGCTGATGGCGACCTTAAAGGTTGCCTTCTTATCCTCTGCTGTGCTGGAATTCTTCGCCAGTGTCGCCGTTGCCTCGGTGGCTATCTACATTGGCTTTGTGCTGTTCGGGGCCATTGACTGGGGACCTGCTGCCAGCATCAGTTTATTCAGTGGGTTAACTATCCTGTTGCTGGCACCAGAGTACTTTCAGCCCATTCGTCAGTTTGCGCAGACCTATCATGACAAAGCAGCAGCCCTTGCCGCTGCGATGCAGCTGGCGCCCTGGCTGGCCAAAGCGACAGAGCCGGATAGGTCTGAACCGCAGCCATCCGACAGCCGTGCTCTGCAACTGACTGAGCTGGTCAGCGCCTATCCGACACAAGCGCTCAGGCCGCCGCCTGTGACACTGACGGTGCCTGAGCATCATTGCCTGCTGTTGAGTGGCCCTTCCGGTAGCGGTAAAACCACCGCACTAAAAACACTCGCTGGCTTAATCCCTGCCAAAGCAGGGGCTTTTCATTGGCCGAATAAACACCACCGCATGGTGTATCTGCCGCAGCAACCCTGGATAAAACCTGGCAGCTGGGCCGACAATCTGCGGCTCTATGCGCCGGATGCCAGTGAATCCGACATGATGAGTGTGTTGGAGCAGCTGGGGCTAGCCCCGCTGTTGGCCGAGCAAACGAATGGGCTGGCGACGCCACTGAACCCAGCCGTCACGGCGCTTTCAGGTGGTCAGCTGCAGCGGCTGATGCTAGCTCGTGCTTTGCTGGCTCCAGCTTCAGTGCTGCTGTTGGATGAGCCCACTGCCAGGTTGGATCAGCAGAGTAAAGCGCTGGTGATGGCAGTGTTGGCGCAGCGCAAAAGCTGCCAATGGTTGCTGATTGCCAGCCATGATCCGGCCATGCAACAACTGGCTGATCACTACTGGTTTTTTGCTGCCGTAGATGCAGGCACTGGGCTCAGTGAGGCGCTGCTATGAGCAATGATCGCACCATGCTGCAGTATTGGTTGCAATTGCTGGTGTGGCAACACCGGGGACGCTTGCTGCTGGCTGCTGCTTTGACCTTGCTGACCGCACTGTTTGGCCTGGCCTTATTGGGTTTATCTGGCTGGTTTATTACCGCCACGGCCGTGGTCGGGGCCATCCTGCTGGCCGGCGGCAGTGCTTTTCTGGAGCTGTACATGCCAGGCAGTGGCATTCGTTTTTTTGCGCTGGGCCGTACAATCAGCCGCTACGCAGAAAGGGTATTCAGTCATCAGCTGGTACTGGAGCAACTGGCGAGAGTGCGGGTTCAGTTATTTCAGGGGCTGGCACGTTTGCCCGATAGCGCGCTGCAGCAGGCGCAAGATGCCGACTGGCTGAATCGCCTGACCACGGATCTGGAACAACTGGATACCGTTTTGCTGCGCTTGTTACTGCCACCGGCCAGTTTGCTGCTGGTTTGGCTGCTGCTGGGTGGTTTTTTTGCCGTTTGGTCGGTAGCACTGGCGCTGGGGTTCTTGCTGGTTGGCTTGCCGCTGCTGTTGCTGATCCTGGCCCTGTTTATCCGGCAAAGCGTGGCTTTAAATTATCAACTCAGCGCTCTGCTTAATGAGAGCCGGCAGCAGGTGATTACACAGCTGGAAGGACTGGACGAGCTGCGGGTAGCCGGGCAATTGCAGGCAGAGCAGCAGGCTGTTGTGCGGTTGCTTGCGCTGATCGATGGAAAACAACATCGTGTTAGCCAGCAGCAGGCGCTTAGCCAGTTGCTGCTGCAATTACTGCACGGTGGTCTGGTGCTCTTTGTGGCGCTGCTGTCGGTTACTGGTTACCAGCATGGCTGGTTTTCCGGGCCGGTTGCGGTGATGCTGGTGTTGCCCGTGCTGGCGCTTAGTGAGCTGCTGCAACCTTTACCCGGACAACTGGCCAGTGCCGGTCGTAGCTGGTTTGCGGCCAAGCGGTTGTATCCGCTGGCTACCCAGCCGGAGCCTGCGGCAGCAACGGGCGACGAAGCGCTGAACACCGTGCAGCTGCAACTGCATCGGTACGGTCGTGTTGCGGCAAGCTTGCAGCGGCCATTAGCCCTTCACCTATCGACAGAGCGACCGGTGTTGTTGGTCAGTGGTGCATCCGGCACCGGCAAAAGCAGCCTGGCAGAGCTATTGGTTCGTGACACCTTGCCCGGCGCTGTAGAGCTTCGCTGGAATGGCAGGGTGCGCTCGGCATGGCAACAAGCGGGGCTTCACCAGCAGGTGGCGCTGTTAAGCCAGCAAAGTGGCATGCTGGCCGATACACTTCGTACCAATCTGATGGTGGGCCTGACCGATGTGACCGAACAGCGATTGTGGCAAGTGCTGACCCAGGTCGAGTTGGATCAGTGGGCACAATCGCTGCCGAAGCAACTGGACACCTGGTTGGGCGATAGTGGCCAGCAAGTGTCGGGCGGCCAGGCCCGGCGCATTAACCTGGCGCGCTGGCTGCTTCGCTCACCTCGGCTGGTGATTCTGGATGAACCTTTCTATGGCCTGGATCAGGCGCAGGCAGCACGGATCTGGCAAGCCATCCAGCCCTGGATGCAAGGCCGCCTGGTGTTATTGCTGCTTCATCACCGGCCAGATTTTTTGGCTGATGGCTGGCCAGAGCTTTCTTTAAATTTGGATACAACCACGCAGGAGACGATATCATGAAGTTCTTTCAAAGCCTTGCCATGCTGGCTTGCTTAGTAAGTGGTGCGGTTTTCGCAGCCATTGGCAACCCTGTTGCCAGCAGCAAGGATCCCAGCCAAAGCAGTCTTGGGCTCTATGTGACGGCCAAAGAAGCCTATGCGATGCTGGAGCAAGACCCGAAGGCGGTGCTGGTGGATGTACGCGATCCGGTGGAAATAAAGTTTACCGGTTTTGCCACCCCAACCAAAATTCATGTGCCCTGGTTGCTGACCGATACCAGTCGGCTGAATGCGGATCAGCAAACCTGGCCGATGCAGCCGAACCCGCAGTTTGATCAGCAGTTACTGAGCCGCTTGCAAGCACTCGGTGTGCAAAAAGACGATGCCATTATCCTCATCTGCCGCAGCGGTGCGACCCGCAGTGCGCCGGCGGTGGACCGGCTGGCAGGTTATGGTTTCCACAATGTCTGGTCGGTGACCGATGGCTTTGAAGGCAATACCTTAGAAGATGGGCCATCCAAAGGCGTACGGGCGCTGGATGGCTGGCGCAATTCCGGCTTGCCCTGGAGCTACCGGGTGCCAGCGGATGTCGCCTGGACAGCCCCAACAGCCGAAACGGCACAGCATTAAATGACAACGATACAGCGCATCCGATTGCAAACCACTGCTTGCAAACCTCTACGAAAACCGCTGTGAAAACTACGATGCAAATTACGATGAAAACCACGAAGGAGAACCACCGATGAAACTATGGCAAACCCTGGCTTGTGCCGCTGTTGTCAGCACAGCCGCTCACGCCGATAACGATGTCTTTGTCTACCTGACCAGCTCGTCCTTGCAAACCCAGGGCATGGCGATGGTACTGGCCGGCCAGATGCAACAGCAAGGTGCCAATGTCTCGGTACTGCTGTGTGATGGGGCCGGCGACTTGGCACTCAAAGGCCATGAAAGCCCGACGTTAAAGCCAAGAGACGTCACACCAGCTCAGTTGCTGCAGCAATTAATGTCTGGCGGCGCCAGTGTTGAGGTGTGTGCACTGTATTTACCGAACAAGCCTGCCACCGCCGATGCGCTGCTCGATGGCGTAACGCCAGCGCAGCCGCCGCGGATTGCCGAAAAGATGCTGAATCCGGCGGTAAAAGTTTTTAGCTTTTAACGGCCTGGCCGGGCTCAGGACAACGGTCTTCGGGCCGTTTTTTTGCGCAAGCACAAAGTAAAGCCCTGTTCTATAGGGTAAGCTATCTTTTTAAGTGAAGATGAATGTACGAGGTGGGCATGGCAACAAAGGCGTTCTCGGTTGGAAAAAAATTAACCCTGAGTTTTAGCTTGCTGGCGGTTCTGATGGTGGTGGTCGCGGTGGTCGTGCAGCTGGCACAAAACACCATGAATGCTGCCCGCAGTGCTGCAGCAGAAAAGCGTGAGCTGTCCATCTTGCAAATGCAACGGGAAATTGATCACCTGAACTGGGCCAATGAGCTGGCCAGCAGCATGCTGCTGCAACAACCTTTTCGTGGGCAGCTCGAGCCCACCCAGTGCAACTTTGGCCGCTGGTACGATGCTTTTCGCGCATCGGAAGCTTATCACACGGCAAGTCCTGAACTAAAACGTGCCCTGGATGCGATGGATCGCCCTCATCGTGAGCTGCATGCCACTGCCAAAGCCATCGTAGCAGCCAGCCCACAAGAACAAATTCGCATTTATCAGCAGCAAACCCTGCAACATTTAAGCGATATGCGCAGTTATCTGAATGAGGTTGCTCAGCTCTTTCAGGCCGAGCGTGATGCCATTATTGCCAAAGCGGAGCGCTCCGACCGTCGTTCCATGGGCTTGGTCTGGACGGCAATGGCACTGACGATTGTTATTGCCATTGCCTTAATTTTCCTGTTGCGTCGCTTGATTTCTGAGCCGATGAAAACGCTGAAGAACCGTGCCCAGCAAATTGCTGCTGGTGATTTAACCGGTGAGCCTTTGCAGGTTGCCAGTAACGATGAAGTCGGGATGGCTGCGCTGGCATTTAATGAGATGCAACAGCAACTGCATGATTTGATGGCAGGTTTAATCGGCAATGCCAACAAAGTGGCCGAGCATGCGGCGCATGTGGCGGTGATTACCAGCGAAACCGATCAGGATTTGCAACGCCAGGCCGCTGAAATCGATCAGTTGGCAACCGCCATGAATGAAATGGCGGCGACCATTGCCGAGGTCGCCAAGCACGCACAAAATACCTCGACAGCGACGCACGATTCAGAGCAACATGCTGAACAAGGGCAAACCATTGTCCGGCGTGTGATTACTGCCATCAGCGACATCGCCGCTGAGGTGGAGCAGGCGTCAGGGACCATTACAACGGTGCAGCAGGAAAGCACCAACATCGGCGGGATCCTGGATACGATTCAGGCGATTGCCGAGCAAACCAACTTACTGGCGTTGAATGCGGCTATCGAGGCAGCCCGCGCCGGCGAGCAGGGTAGGGGCTTTGCGGTGGTGGCCGATGAAGTACGAACCTTAGCTGCCAGAACGCAGCAATCGACGACTGAAATTAAAACCTTGATTGACCGCCTGCAGCAAAGCTCCGGTGCCGCGGTGGCCACCATGCAAACCGGCGTTGAGAAAGCCAAAGGCGGTGTCGCTCTGGCCGATCAGGCCGGCAGTGCACTGACCGACATTATGAGCTCTGTCAGCTCTATCACCGATATGACATTGCAAATCGCCAGTGCCACCGAGCAGCAGAGCACCGTGGTGCAGGAGATGGATCAAAATCTGCTCAAGGTTAATAGCCTGACGGTTCAAACCAAAACCCGTTCGCAGCAAGCGGATGCCACTTCCACCGAGCTGGAGCGGATGGCACAAGACCTGCTGGCTTATGGCAAGCGTTTTAAAATTTAACACTGTTTGCAGGTGCCAACGCGGATTGGCACCTGCATAAAATCCGCACTAATTGGTGAAATTCACCAACCTCCTATTTTTCTCTTCGTGGCAAGGCAGGTCCAGAGATGAGTTATCTGGCTTTAATGTTATTGATTTAAAATGAAAAATTAATTTTCGGCAGATGTGGCACGGCTCTTGAAAATGCTATTGGGACATCACTTACTCCAGGTAGAAAAAGGAAAATCCCATGAATGCACTGAACCGTTTTACCGATATCATCCATGCCAATCTGCACGCCCTGCTGGATAAAGCCGAGCAGCCGGAAAAAATGCTGCGTTTGCTGGTACAGCAAATGGAAGAGTCCCTGGCCGAGTTGCGTACCCTGGCGGCGGAACACATCGCGGCCCGCAAACAGTTGCAACGCCAGCTGCAGCAGTTGGATGCAGCGGTGACGGATTGGCAGCAAAAAGCCGAGCGGGCATTAGCACACGATAAAGAAGATTTAGCCCGGGCTGCGCTGGCCGAGCGGTTGGCTGCTGAAACAAAACGCAGCAGCGTGCAGCAGGAAGAAGCGCAAAGTCAGTCGCTGCTGGCCGATATTGAAAGCGATATCAGCCGTTTACAAAACAAGTTGAATGAAGCGCGGCAGCGTTATTACCAAACACAACGCCGGGCAGATTGCACCGAGGTACGGTTGCAGGTGCATAGTAAACAGCATCAGCACAAAGTGAACGAAGCGCTGCACAAGTTCGAGCGTTACGAGCAAAAAATCGATGGCTTGGAAGCGCAGTTAGAAGCGATGGATCTCGGGCGTTCGGCCAGCAGCACGTCGTTAAAACAACAATTTCAGAGCCTGGAACAGCAAGAGGCCATTGAGCAGGCGCTGCTGACATTGAAACAAAAACAGCCGCATAAGGAGGCAAGCCATGCGTAATGTATTGATTGTTTTTGCATTGCTGGTAGCGATTGTTTGGCTTGGGCCGGCGTTATTGGCTTTTGTGGGGACGATTCTGGTAGGTGGCGTGGTTTTGCTGGTCGATGTACTGGTGTCGGCCATAGTGGTACTCTGCCTGGCGGGATTGGCCTATGTGTTGGGGGCTGTACTGCTGAAAAGCATATTGCTTGGTGTAGTACTGGCTGGTGCTGTGCTGTTGGTGGTAGGCTTTAGTGTGCTTTGGCCCCTGCTGCTGTTGCTGGCCCTGGTGTGGCTGGTGAGTAGTCGTTCATCACGCAGCCTGGCCTGAACCTTGTCAACACAGACCAGCAATGCGGCTGGTCTGTTTCTTTTTAGTCGCCTTGATGATCTTAAGGCCACTTGGGTTTATACTGTCTGCCAACAGCACCGACAGAGTGACTGTATTTCGATGAGTGGCAAACAGCGCTCACCTGCAAGACAACGTCAGCGACCTCAACCAACTTAATCGATAGCAATGAGGATTGAGAATGCGACTCAAAATATTTGTGTGCACCGCACTACTTAGCTTGTCTACGGCGGTTTTGGCCCACTCTGACCGGCCAGACCATTTTGAAGGCTTGCCAGCCAATACGCTGACTGAAGCCGTGCACAACTTTTCTGCCTACAACGCCAAGCTGGCCGAGCTGGTGGCATTGGACAGCCTGACTCCGCATCAATTGCATGAAGTGCATCAATTGACCTACACGCTGGAGAATGCCTTGGAAAAAATGCAGGCCGAACTGGCTGAGCTGGCCGAGGTGTTGGAAGAAGTGCATGTGGCATCAGAGCACAGTGATGGTGCTAAGGTCAAAGCCCGTGGTCAGGTATATCTGGACACGGCACGTAAGTTGGTGCCTTAACGGTACTCAATGCAGTAGGGGTAGTCAGCTACCCTTACTGTTCGTTGAACTGCTGCTTTGACATTAAGTTGACCGTTTCATGCAGCTCCGAAAATACCAGCACGACCTCACCGGCCTGCAGTTGTGCCCGCACCTGGGTTACTTTTTCCGCTAACGATATTTCCTGTTCACCATAATCGGTGCCTTCACGCAGTACGTAGTATTCAATCAGATTGTTCAGTGTTGCTGCTTCCAGCTGTTGCCAGGGAATAATCACCGTTGCAGTACCTCTTGAAAAAATAGCGGGATCCGCTCGTTTAACCAAAACAATGGTTTGAAAGGGTTGCGCCCGGCGACAAACCCAACATGTCCTCCCGATGGCCACTGCTCATGCAGCACCAGGTCAGACAGCTCATCTTGACTGGGTACTACGTCTGCGGCTAAGAAAGGATCGTTCGCCGCATGAATAATCAGGCTTGGCACTTGAATGGCAGGTAAAAACTGCCGGCCACTGGCCCGCTGATAGTAATCGGCGGCATTTAAAAAGCCATGCAGTGGAGCGGTAAAGCCATCGTCGAAAGCTTCAATGCTGCGCATACGTTTTACGGCTTGATGGGTAAGTGGAATAGGGAAGTCAGCAAAGTGCTGTAGCTTGTGTAAGGCGCTTTGCTTCAGCTGGCGCAGTAAATAGCGTTGATACAGCTTGCTAAAGCCTTGATTGATTCGTTTAGCGCTGCTGGCGAGTGCCAGTGGGGCACAGACTGCGACGGCCGCGCGTAGCGGGTTTTGCTGTTGCTGCTCACCACAGTACTTCATCAGGACATTGCCGCCTAATGAAAAGCCGGCTGCCAGCAGCCTGGCACCAGGATGGCGCTGTTGTATTTGTGTCAGTAAGTAACGCAAATCCTCGGTGTCGCCAGAATGATAAGCTCGCGGTAACTGATTAGGCCTGCTGCCACAGCCGCGAAAATGCATCAGTACCACCGGCCAGTCCAGATGGGCAAAAGCCGCAAACATGCCTTGCACATAATGACTATGTTTGCTTCCTGCCAGGCCATGCAGCAGTACCACCAGCGGGCCCTGATAATCTGCTGTCAGGGTTTGACTCCAACACAGCTCCAGCTCATCACCATCGGTGAGTGGCAGCCATTCTGTGATCAGAGCACCATGGTATCTGGGGTGCAGGTACTTGGCTGCCAGGGTCTGCAAGTGACCGCCAGGTAGCCACCAGGCTGCTTTGAAGGGGACTGTGGTTAGCACAAACTGTCTCGGGGTTCACCTGATCATTGGTGTGGGCAGTGTACCTTTATTTCGTTAAAAAATCTGTTGGTATTGGCTGGGGAACCACTGTTGCAGCCACTATTCGACCTGACTGGCCAATAACGTTAAGATAAACGCAACACAACGAAACAGAGTAAATGATCGATGAAACGCAGAGCCTTTTTAGGTTTGGTTGTTGCCACACCTGTTGTGCTTTGGACGGGCACCCAGGTCGGTGCTTTGTTACGGCGGCCCTCATTGCAGGAATTAACCAGTCAGTTACGGCAATTGCCGTCTGAGCATCTGGCGTCACTTGGGGACTGGAGCGTCAGCCAAATTTTTCAGCACTGTGCCCAGAGTGTCCGTTATTCACGTTTGGGCTACCCTGAGCAGCGCTCTCGCTTGTTTCAACTGACGGTTGGTTCAACGGCCCTGGCAGCTTTTAGTGCGGTTGGTAAGATGCAGCACCCATTGAATGAACCCTTGCCGGGGGCACCAGAGCTGCATCAAGCAGTACCGGTGGATGTGGCTCAGGCCGAATTGATCATGGAGCTGGAGCAGTTTATACACTGGCAGGGTGCGCTTGCACCCCACTTTGCCTATGGCCGCTTAAGCAAGGCACAGTATTACAATGCTCACTGGTTGCATCTGCAGGACCACTTAAGTGAAATTGTTCTGATGTAGTCGCATAAAAAACGGCGCCTGAAAGGCACCGCTGACTTGGAACGAAATAAGCGTTTAAGCCGCTACTGGCATCGCTTTGGGATTTGGCCCGTATTGATTATCTTCAGTACTGTCCAGTACCAGGAAAACCAGCAAAATAATGCCGCCAATAAAAGGGACCAGAGCGATTAGCTGCCACCAGCCGCTGCGGCCAGTATCATGCAGGCGCCGTGCTGCAATCGCAATGCTCGGGATAATCATAGCCAGAGCAAAAATTAAGGCGATAAAGAAGGTGCCAAGCACGATATCCACGACCATAGCAGCGATGTAAAAAATCAGGTAAAACAAAATAAACATCCAATACTCTTTACGGCGGGCGCGGCCGGTAAAGTCAGCATATCTTTTCAGTGCATCAAGAAAATAATTCATCCTATAACTCCATGCTTTATTATATACAAACCCTTTATCAGGGCTTTGTTAAAGGCTTATCTTACCTCACCAGAGCTAAGTAAGCTATCTGTGAATTTATGCTAATAGAAAGCGCTTTACAAGCCAGAATATAAAACTGCGTCATTTTTACTTCTGCAGTGATGATGTCGTTTTGTTATAGCCAGATTGGCTGTGCTGGCAGCAAGGTTTCCAGCCGGAGCTTATGGCCCGGCCTGGCGTACCCTTGCACTGGCAGGCTCAAACCAACTGATCCGCCTTGTTTTAACGGCCTTTAACCGGTAACTTAGCGACACTTCAGCGTGGATTTGCTGCAATTATCGGCAAAATTTACAGATAACATCGATAAAAGACGAGCTCATGGCAATACACTCTTCCTATTCTGCCGCAACCTTACGTGGCGATCTGTTTGGTGGTTTAACCGCCGGCATCGTTGCTTTGCCTTTGGCGCTGGCTTTTGGCGTAGCTTCAGGCGCAGGTGCTGCCGCCGGTCTCTATGGTGCTATAGCGCTGGGCTTGGTAGCCGCATTGTTTGGTGGCACCCGGGTACAGATTTCCGGCCCAACCGGCCCGATGACGGTGGTGTTTGCCTCGGCTATTGCGGCTTTAGGTGGCAGCTTTCAAATGGCGCTGGCGGTGGTGCTGGTGGGTGGGGTGCTGCAAATTGCGCTGGGTTTGCTCAAAGTAGGCGGCCTGGTGCGCTACATACCTTATCCGGTTATTTCCGGCTTTATGAGCGGCATTGGGGTGATCATTATTTTGCTGCAACTGGCGCCCTTAATGGGGGCAGCGCCGTCACCCTCGCCGCTGCGGGCATTGGCAAAATTACCGGATACGCTGGCAGAGCTGAACCTGCAGGCTTTAGCACTTGGGCTAATGACCTTCGCCATTGTCTGGTTTACCCCGATGCGCATCAGCCGTTACCTGCCATCGCCTTTACTGGCGCTTTGTTTATGTACCCTGGCCGCGGTGCTGCTGAAGTGGCAGGTGCCGGTAATTGGTGATATCCCAACCGGCCTGCCGGAGTTTCATCTGCCGCAGTTTAGCCTGGCGCAGTGGAGCCTGATTTTCACTTTGGGGCTTACCTTGGCGCTGCTTGGCACCATCGATAGCCTGCTCACTTCGCTGGTGGCCGACTCCATCACCCGTACCCGGCATAAACCGAATAAAGAGCTGATAGGGCAGGGGCTTGGCAATATTCTGTGCTCCTTTATCGGTGGCCTGCCGGGGGCTGGCGCGACCATGCGTACTGTGGTCAATGTCAATGCCGGTGGCCGCACCCGGTTAAGCGGCATGGTGCATGCGCTGTTTTTGCTGGCCTTATTACTGGGGCTGGGCCCTTTGGCAGCGCAGATTCCGCTGGCGGTGTTGGCCGGTATTTTGGTCAAAGTCGGGCTCGATATCCTCGATTACCGCTTGCTGAAACGCATTTCCGGTACCCCTAAGCCGGAAGTGATCATTATGCTCAGCGTCTTTGCCCTGACGGTATTGGTGGATTTAGTGATCGCCGTCGGCGTGGGCGTGGTGCTGGCGATGGGCCTGGTGACCTGGCGCATGGCCAAAACGGCCCACATTCATCTCGAAGACGACGAACTGCTGGATGTACCGGATGATCCAGAGCATCCTGGGGTACGGCTGGTACGCTTGAGCGGCCCGTTGTTTTTTGGCTCAATGGCCGAGATGCTGGATCGGATGGACAAGGTCGACCAGGTACTGGATACCCACGACATCGTGCTGGATTGCCGCGGGGTCGATTACATGGACCTAACAGCGGTGTTTGCCATTGAAGACATGCTGCAAAAACTTCAGCACAAAAAATTGCGGCCCAGGTTGCTGCTGGATGACGACGCGCTGTGTCAGCGTTTGTTGGCACTGCAAAGTGCTGTTTTTACCGAACAAACGCTGTGTATGTCGGTGGAGCAGGTGCTGGAACGGTGTCGGACGACCGGCAAAAGGATAAGCAAGCCATGATCACCATTCAGCTGGACCCGCTCGAATCTGCCGCCGTCATCGAGCTGCTGCAGGGCCATCTGGCCGATATGTACGCCACCTCGCCGCCCGAGAGTGTGCATGCGCTGGACTTAACCAAACTAAAAGCACCGGATATTCGCTTCTGGACTGCCTGGCAAAACGATGTATTGCTGGGCTGCGTCGCTTTAAAGCAGCACAGTGCCAGCATGGGTGAAATAAAATCGATGCGTACCGATCCCAAGGTGCGAGGCAAAGGGATTGGCCGGGCTTTGCTGCAGCATGTGTTGGCCGAAGCTGCGGCCAGCGGCATCACCGATCTCTATCTGGAAACCGGCTCGATGGATTTCTTCCAGCCAGCCCGTTCTTTGTACCAAAGCGCCGGCTTTGTGTTTTGCGGTCCTTTTGCCGATTACCCGGAAGATGCCAACAGCTGCTTTATGCACAAAAACCTGCAGGTGGCCGCAGATATGGCCGAGCCGGTGCAGCGCCAGCTCGATGCCTACAATGCCAAAGATTTAGCGGCATTTTGCCGCTGTTATCACCCGGATATCGCCATTTACCGCATGCCGGCAAGCGCCCCGGCGCTGCAGGGGCTAGACGCACTGCGGCAGTTCTATGCCAGTGAGCGCTTTACCTTGCCTGCGCTTCGCGCCCAAGTGCTAAGCCGGATGGTGGCCGGCAACAAGGTGATTGATCACGAGCGGGTCTATGGCCTAAGCGAGACACCATCCGAAGTGGCGGTGGTATACGAAGTTGAAGCTGGCCGGATTAAAAATGCCTGGTTTTATCCGGCCAGCGTTTAATCCATGGCTGTAGCAGCCTGAGTCTGATTTTGTGCCCGATACTGTGCCGGGGTCAGGCCGGTACTGGCTTTAAAGGCTTTGTAAAAAGACGAACGGGCGTTAAAGCCAACCGCCATGGCGATGCTGAGTACGCTGTCCTGGCTGTGTTGCAATAGCTGCCTGGCAGCTGCGACCCGTGCTTCATTGATGTAGTCGTAGAAGGATTGCTGCAACCGTTGGTTTAAGGTCTGCGACAAATACTGCGGCGATACCCCAAGCTGCTCGGCCAGTTTGTATAAGGTAAGCGCCGGATCCAGGTACAGCTGTTGCTGGTACACCGCTTGCTGCAGCTTGTTCGCGATCCGCTCCGTTTGCGCTTCTCCTAACGCCGAGCGCTGGTATTTGTCGGCACCGGCTGGTTTTACTTCCTCAGCTTTTTGCGTTTCTGTCGCTTGGCTATCGGCCTTACTGAATACCTCGGCAAAACCCGGCTGCTGCTGCAAACCACAGTAACAGAGCAGCCATACCAGCAGCAATGCCAACAGCAGCACGCCGGTATCGCTGAGCCAGGGCGATGCCAGCCGCTCACCAGCCAGCAATACCAGCACCGCATAGCCCCAACTAAGCAACAGGGCAGCCATCAACCCATCGAGCCAGTACAGCCTTTTGCCGCTATCGGCCGCAAACACTTGCCTTAATTGCTGGCGATAACGCTGTAACCGCCGGCTGATGCGAAGCAAATACCAGAGGCTAATTGCCAGCCAGAGCAGGGTCGCTAGCCAAAACAGCACCGCGGTGATCAGCGCTTGGCCCTGCAGTGGGGCAGAGTCTGCGAAAAACAGCGCCTGTTGCTCCGCTTCGGGCAGGGTATAAATCAGCACGGCCAGCGGGATGGCCAGCAACTGAGTCCAGTAGCTGGCGCTATCCCGCCACTGCCAGCGCCATGCAGTGCGGGTGCTTAGCGCTTTGGCATACAGGTACAGGCTGGGTGGCAAGGCAAAAAAAGCCACCGGCAAGGCTGCGATGTACAGGAAGATCAAGCCTGGTGCCAGCTGAAAAATCAGCGGGCCAGTGACAATCAGCGCCAGTGCCATTAAGGCAAGCAGCAAGGGGGATACGTAAGGCTGCTGCTTTACTCGCAGCAACAGCAGGTGCAGGCTAAACCCCAGCACGGCCAGTGCTGCGGTGCCCAGACTTAATTCAGCCAGATTTAACTGGGCCAGACTTGG
The DNA here is from genome assembly GCF_036327005.1 of Alkalimonas mucilaginosa. NCBI lineage: Bacteria > Pseudomonadati > Pseudomonadota > Gammaproteobacteria > Alkalimonas > Alkalimonas mucilaginosa. The sequence continues at coordinate 22,526 of NZ_JAUGZK010000019.1, read as the reverse complement.
CTCAACCATGTTTAGCTTATCAAGCAAGGCGTGCACTCTCTTCGTGGTATTTGAGACTTAGTGTACGGCTTTTTCTGGGACGCCCCTAGAAAAAAACTGTCCGCGCTTATCGTCCCGGACGACAGACAGCGCTTTAATCGCGGATAGTGCGCCCTGAGGACACTTTACTTTTAACCGCAGGAGAAATCTATGCAAGCGACTTCATTGGCAGCGTCAGGCAATTTGGCACCTTCAACCAGCACAGCACCTTCAACAAGCTTTATGCGGCTTGGGGGCATAGCCACCATCGGCATGGCCCTGTGCTATGTGTCGATGTTTGTGATTTTCTTTGGGCTGGTGTCAGCCCCGGCCGGGCTGGACACCCTGGGGCGAATCGAGTTTTTGCAGCAAGGTCGGTTGCTGTTTGCCATCAGTTACAGCCTGGGTTATCTGCTGTTTGGGATCTTGTTAGCCATCAGCTTGCAGGCTTTGCAGCAGGCGATACCGAATAAACAAGCTGCCCTGGCGGGGTTAGCGGATCGTTTTGGCTGGATCTGGGTCACGCTGATGATGGCCACCGGCATGACCTACCTGATTGGACTGGACCGGCTGATACAGCTGGCCAATACCGATCCGATACAGGCCGAAGCGCTGTTCCATAGCTTCCGGCTGATAACCAGTGCTCTTGGAGGCGGCATTGAATTGGTCGGGGGGCTTTGGGTTTTGCTGCTCAGTATTGCCGGCCTTAAACAGCAATGGCTACCGAAAGCCCTGCATCTTTTGGGGCTGCTGATAGGCACTATGGGGATCCTCACCGTGCTGCATACCGTGCCTTATTTAAAAGACGCCTTTGGCCTGTTGCAGATTATTTGGTTTAGCTGGTTGGGGATTGTATTGGTGTGCACCACTAAGGTTGGGGTGATAAGGGAGTCAAGCTCCGATTAAACGTATGGGGTCAAGCACCATCCCCTGCATCTGTTGTTGTCGTAGTCCTTTGAGCTGCTGGCAAAGCAGCTGTTGGTAAAGTTGAAAGGCGGGGCTGGCCGGGCGTTGTTCGATGGCGGGCAGGAATTTTAGCTGTTTATCGGGCAGCATGGCTGCACTGGCCTGTTGTTGCAGCTTGGCAAAGGCTGGCAGTAGCATGGCTTGATAGCCTTCGTTTAGCGCGATGCTAACGCCTTTGCCATCAAAATCACCGAAGTAAATAGCGGGTTTGTTGTGCTGCAACCATTCGGCTTTCAAAGCTTTGCTACCACTGCTGTAGAGCTTATCGCCGCGATAAATCACCAACGGCTGTTGGTAGGGTAGCTCTATTTTGAATTGTGCCAGTTGGTAAAAACAATCGAGGTTTTCCACTACCAGCAGGGCGTCGAATGTTTGCAGTGGTAATTGTTGCCAGTCGGTGTCGATGAATTCTGTATGAAGGACTGCTTGCTGCGTTGGTTGATTTAAACGCAGCAGTACCCGCTGCTGGCGCGGTTTTAAGCCAGCGCTTTTTAATTCCTGTTGACTGACTTTGGCCGCTGCCAGCCGGCTTTGCGCTGCCAGATTATCGCGAAAACAGGCCTGGCCAAGCTGGTGCTGGGCTGTGGCAATAGCGGCCAGCAGCGCCAGATCAAAGCGGACTTTAGGTAAGTTGGCACTGTGGGCTGGTAAAAGCTCCTGCTCAATGCACCAGTGAACCACCTGCGCGGCCGTTTTTTTACCAGGGTTTACGGCTTCGCTGCCACTAACCTTAAGGCGTTGCTCCAACTGGCGCAGCCAGCTCAGGGCCTGCAACCCCAAGGCTGACTGCATCAGGCTGCCTTGAGCGCGATCTGAATATCGCGGATCAGCAGCAACTGGTTGACAGTACTGGCAGGTGCTTCATCGCGGCGGATGGCAAACATCTGCTTTTCTTCTACCGGCAGCGCCTGGTACTCGGCGATGATTTGATAGAGCCAAATCTCGCTGTCCCATGCCAGCTTTTGTTGCTCTAAATAATCCAGCGCGCTGAGTTTGCCGCCCTGATCAATCACCCGCAGGTAGAAGTTTTCCACATCGGTTTTCAGTGCCTGTTGACGGGCGGCGATTTCTTCATCGGCCAAAAGCTCCGCAAAGCTGGCGCTGTGCTGCTCCGGCAGTTCAATGCTGCTGGGCCTTGGCAGGGAGCGTACCAACTCGGCCAGCACCGACCGCTCGCTGGCTTTATCCAGCGCAATGGCGGCCTGTGGCCGAATCGCTGCAGCCTGATTGAACAACGCCGGTAACTCGGAGCGATTGGGGTAATCGGCTGGCTGGTATTTCGGATGCTGGCGCAAAAAGGCCGCCATATTGGCAATTAACAGCGAACGGGCCTGCTGCTGACGGAACTTGGCCAGCAACTGCACCAGCCGTTTTTGCACTTCCAGCAAGCTGCTGTGGTGCGAGCTGAGCTGGTTTTGCAGCTGGCTGACCAGCAGTTTACGCAGGTGGTTGTTGCCTTCCGATAGCTCAATCAGCTCGTTGAAATCGAGCAAATCCAGGCCGTCGAGCAAACGGCGCAGCTGCTTTTGCGCCCGTTCGTTTTCGCGGATTTTATCGTCCAGGCTACTGACAAAGCCAAAGTCGCTGTTCAGCCGGTGCCAGAGGCTGTCGATGGCCTCTTCAAACTGGCCGCTTAAATCGTGCACATGCTCGGTCAGGCGCTGCAGTTGCAGCTCGGCCACGCTGTAATCGCCTTTGAACTGCGCATCGCGGTAGGCCTGTACCCGGTTGCGGATTTGCTCCAGCTTCTCGGCCACATCGGCATTGATCTGGCGGCGGTTTTCATCGGCCACCATACTGGCAATCAGTTCGCTGACCAAAGGCCTGAGTGCCAGCGGCTGCTGCTCATCCGGCCGCCATAAAATACGGGCGGCAATCAGCTTTTTCAGCGCGCTTTCGCTAAAAACCGTTTCATCGATATGGCCATCCAGATAACCCTGCATCAGCGCCTTGTGGTGTTTGCCCAGCAAAGCCAGGCGCTCGGCACCGATGCTGAATAAATTCGAGGCCAGCTGTGAGTCGAGCGGGGCCATCAGAGCAGCGCCTCCTGACTGGGAGTATCGTCCACCGGCAGCTGCTCTTCATCGCGGATAAAGCGGATCACATCCAGCAGATAATCAATTTTGCCGGTGACGATGTAGTACTGACGCTCGCTGTGCGGTTGCAGCAGATAGCCGTGCTCTTTTAAGCGGCGGAAAATCAGTTTCACCTGGTTGTCCAGTTGCTCGCTCTGGCTGTTGAAAAAACGGTCGCTGGCCAGCGCATTCAGCCGCTGGCGCAGGCTCTGGTTGTCTTCGGTGCGCAGCACAAACTCCTGCAGCTTGATGGTATCACCAGCTGTCAGGGCGCTGTCGCGGCCCAGGGTTTCCTGCACCAGTTGCAGCCATTCCAGCAGTGGCAGCAAGGATTGCACCGTTAGCGCAAACTGGCTGCTTAAATGCTCACGGGCTTCCTTGGTCAGCTCGTGGTAACCGAGGTAAAACACCGAGCCATCGTCGTTGCTGACCAGCCGGCGGTTCAGTGGCCGCAGGTAGTGGTTGATCTCCTGCTGGGTTTGCTCCTGGCTGAGATGACGGAAGGCATCTTCGTCGCTGATTTGACAGATAAAGTCACCGGCCAGCAGCCGTTCCAATAAAGGGCCGTGTTGCAGCATCAGCTGGCCTCCTGCTGTTTCTGCGCCAGTCGCTCAGCAAGGCGGCTGACTTTGGGTTGAATGCGCTTGAGCTGCCGTTTACTCGGATCCTGCTGGCTGGGCTCAATCAGATAGCGGTGCTGGAACAGCATCAATACATCGGACTCCGGATTCGGGAAGGCACCGACAATCACGATGTCGTTGCTGCTGCAGGCCTGGAACAGCTTTTCCACGTTGTGGTAGGCCAGGGTACCGATTTCATCAATTGGCCAGTGAATGCTGACCTTGGCATCGCCCCGCAGCAAACGGGTAAAGGCCAGCAGGTATTTGCACAGGATCAGGTAGGCCATGCCATGGCTGGAGGACTCCAGCAGTTGGCGATCGTTTTTGATCACCAGCTCAGAGCCGCCTTCGCTTAAATGCAGCTCCAGTCGCAGCAAGGACTCAATGCTGTACTGCTCGTCGGCGCGCAGCAGCTCGACCACATCGGCCAGGGCATTCAGGTACTGCTCCGACGGCAGGGCTTTGCCGGAGGAACCCCAGTCATCGTACAGTTTGGCGAAGTGTTTTAGCGGCTGCCAGAAACCCAGCTCGTCGATGGTGGATAAAATCCGTACTTCCGAGCGGCTGATGCCTTCCAGCACCAGATCATCGGCCACGGCTTCGCTTAAGCGGCGGCTTTGCAGCGCAATACGGCGGTTGATGTCGCTAAAGACGGTAAAGAACTTTTTCAGATCGCCGCCGATGTTCTCGCCCATCTCCAGCAACTGCTGCTGGGCATCTTTTAGAATACGCAGCAAATCGGACAGGATCGGCAACTGCTCGCGCTTACCGGCGTAGTCGGGCAGTTTGCGTTTTTCATGCTCCAGCCGGTCCAGGAACTCGGGGCCGGCATCTTTGCTCAGCATGCTTTCAAACTGCTCCATCGCCTGCTTGAGTGCGCTATCGAGTTTACTGCGCTGCTCCAGTGCTTCGTTGCTGCGGGACAATCGCTCAATCACATCGGCACAGGCCGCCAGACTGGCTGGTTTGACGGTACTCAGATGCAGCTCGGCCAGCTTGCTTAAGCACGGCTTTAATTGCGTTAGTCGTTGCTCGGCGTGTTGCATCTGCTCCTGATGCTGTTGCTTTTGGGCATCCAGCTGCTTTTGCTGCTGGCTGTAATCGGCTTTTAATTGCTCCAGCGCCTGACGGCTGCTGCGCTGTTGCTGCTTCAGTGAGGTTTCCTGCTCCAGCAACTGCGGCCGCAGTTGTTGCCAGTCCAGTTGCATAAAGCTTTGCCAGGCACTCAGCTCGTTCTGCCGCTCGGTCACGCGCTGGATCTCGGTTTTTAGTTGCTCCTGCTTTTGCCGCAGCTCGGCCAGGCGGCGCGGATCAATGCCCTTGGCGGACAGCTCTTCGGCAAAAGCATGTTGCAGTTCGCGCAGCTGGCTTTTGTTGTCTTCGCGCTTACGCTCCAGCTGACGCTCCAACTCGTCCATCTGTTCGTCGAACACCTGCAGCTCGGCCTGCCAGTCGGCTTTCAGCTCCATTTTCTGGCTGTTGTGATCGTCCTTTAACGCGGCCAGATCCTGTTGCTGCTGCTGTTGCAGTTTGTCCAACTGCTGCTGACGGGCACTTAGCTCAGAGCGCACATTGGCCTGGCGCTGTTTCACCAGCTCGCGTTGCTGGGCTTCCAGGCGATTGCGGGCATCGCGGGCGTAGTCGATGTTTTGTTCGTACTGGGTCAGTTGCCACTCGGCCTGCTCCAGTTGAGCACGGGCCAGCTCGGCCTGTTCGTACTTGTCTTTTAACGCTTTTTCAGCCGCTGCTTTGCTGGCGTTGGCCTGCTCCAGCTGCTGTTCGGCACTGTGCAGCCGGTGACGAATAGCCGCTTCGTCCTGGGCGTAATCCGGTGTGTCGATGGCGGCTAAATCCAGCTGCAAGCCATAGAGGCTGTCGGTCAAATCGAGCAGATGCGGCTGCAAGTCGTGCCGTTCCAGCAGACGCTCGTCCAGTACCTTGCCCAGTTTCTGCTCCCAGCCGTGGTAATGCAGCCGCAGGAAATGGCGCAAACTGCCTTGCTCGGGGCTTAACTGGCGCTGCAGGTGGTGCAGTTGCTGCTCGGCGCTGTGCTGGGCTTTGCGGCTCGCTTCCAGTTGCTGGTCGGCCTGCTCGCGTTGCTGCTGCGCTTGCTGGTGCAGCTTCTGCAATTGCTGCAGCTGCCGCGCTTGCTGTTGCGCTTGCTGCTGGGCTTGCTCCAACCGCAGTTCGGCGGCGCGCAGCTCGTCGTGCTCTGCTTCGGTCAGCGGCGAGGCGCTGAGCTGGCTTTGCAGCACAGCAATGGCACTTTGGCAGTCGCTGAGCTGAGTGGCGAAGGTTTGTTGTTGCTCCTGCAAGCGGCTTTGAAAGGCCTGTTCCAGCGTGGCCAGTTTGCTGTCCTGCTGCTCGCGGGTCTGATCTTTTTGCTGCTGCAGTTGCTTGGCTTTGGCTCTGTGCTGCTCGCTTAAGCGGTTAAAGGACTCGGCCAGCTTGGCTTTACGCTGCTCCAGCTGCCGCTCCATATCGCCATGCTGCTCCACCATCAGTTGGTACTGTTCAGCCAGCTCCTGCAGGGTCTCGCGCCACAGTGGCAGCGCATCGGTATCGCGCTGCAGTTTCGGCATGTCTTTGCTGTCAAAGTCATCAAACTGTTGCTGCAAGCGATCGAGCCGGGCTGAGGTTTCATGTAGGCTGGCTTCGACTTTAGCCAACTGGCTGCTCTGCTCCAGCTGTTGCTGCTGGTACTGCTCTTTGGCGCTTTGCAGCTGCTGGCGCAGGTTTTGCACCTGTTGTTCGGCATCGGCGCGTTGTTGCTTTAACTGCTGCTCATCCTGCTCCAACAGGGGCAGCAACGCCGCCAACAGGGCTTCAGCCCCATCCAGTTGCAGTGCCAGTTGCTGCAGCCGCTCGAAATCCTGCTGCAAGCGGTCCAGTCGCATCGATTGGCGCATTTGCTGGATCCAGTCCCGCGCCTTGGTGTTTTTTACCTTGGTGGTCGGCAGGGTGACGCCATCTTCTTCAAAAATAGCTGCCAGCATCGCTTTTAAGGTGTCCATCTTGCCTTCTTTGGCATGGACGGCGCTGACCAGTTTTTCGATATGACGCAGCTTATGACCACTGGCGACCAGGCTAAAACTGGCGGCCAACCGGCGCAGTTTGACACTGTCGGCATTGTTGCCACGTAGCGCAGCGGCATCGTTCTGGATAATGCTGCGGTACTCGCTGGTGGCGCTGATTTTGGCGGACACCTGTACATCGGGCCGGGCGCGCATGGCGCTGGCCCAGTCGTTGTAGCTCAGAGCTTTGACACCATCATCGCTTTGCTGCAGGTAGAAGTCACTCTGGTAGGGCGCGCCGACAAAGCGGTACTCGACGCCGCCATCGCTTTTTTTGGTCAGCACCACCTGGCAGATCTCGCCATTGTCGCGCTGGTATTCGTACACCAGGTAGCTGTTGGAATAAGGCAGGTAGAACTCATCAAACTTTTTGCGGGTTTTGGGTACCACCCGGTTTGGCTGCTCGCCATAAAATACCGGTACCAGCCGCTGCAGGGTGGTTTTGCCCGAGGCATTGGTACCGCAAATATTGGTGTGTTGATCCAGCTGCAACTCCACCACACCAGGCAGGTGGGTGTGGATCAGCACAATACGAAGTAATTGAGACATAGCGCATCCTGTCTGTCGCCAACTCATGGCGGCATGGGGTTCTGTTTGTGTCGTGTTCTGCTGGTTATTATCCATGGAATTGTTGGAAATGCCAGTTTCAAAGCTGTGTTGAGTGACGCTGTTAACGGTTAGGCGGTAGTTGTTGATGTGAGCATGGAAATTGGCAGAGCAAATAATTTGTCGCCAAAGGGAAGGATGGTTTCTCCATCGTAAAAGACGACACCGCATACAAACTGACTATCATAGCTTTCTTTTAGTTTGCTCAGTCCTTTAAAGTCTGATAATCCAACAGTTGCGGCAGCTTTCACTTCAACCCCTGCCAGATGGCGACCTTGCTCGATAACAATATCCACTTCTACTTGATCTTTATTCCGAAAGTGGAACAGGCTCAATGGTTGTTGATGCCAATCCGCTTGCTTCCTTAATTCTTGGTAAATAAAGGTTTCTAGTAATTGCCCCAGCATGGCTTTATCCTGCCATACAGTATCGCTATCCACACCCAGTAGGGCGCAGGCTAGTCCTGTATCATTCAGGTGCATCTTAGGTGTTTTGATTAAACGGCTTAACCGATTACTATGCCAGGGGGGCAACTGCTCCAGTAAAAACAGCTGTTCAAGTACTGTCAGATAATCCCTGATGGTAGGCCGGCTAAGTGAGAATGGAGAGGCTAAATCGGCTGAGTTGAACAGGCGTGCTGTTTGGCTAGCTGCCAAAGCCAATAATCTTGGTAGAATATCGATGTGGTGTATCTTTGCAATATCGCGAACGTCGCGCTGGATAATGGTTGTGATGTAATCGCGGTACCATGTCCTGCGACGTTTGGGACTGCTGCGAGCAATCGCTGACGGATAACCACCCATGCAGATCAATTCAGCCAAGTGTTTGCCCAGACGTGGAAACCTGGCTGGGCGGGTGGTCTTATTAAATCCGGCACTAAAGAGGTCGCTGAAAAAAGTATTGTCAAAGCCACTAATTTCAATGTGTGCTAAAGGACGTAATTGAATAATTTCCATACGGCCAGCGAGTGAGTCAGCCAACTGAGGTAATAGCAACCTCATGCTCAAAAAATCAATGGTTTGTAATCGTCTAAGAGTAAATTAACCTTCGTCCAAATGAAATAATTTTTTCGTCCAAAAGAAAGAATGGTGCAGGTTATTCCAGAATGACGGCACTGCCTGCGGTTAGATTGTTCAGTTGCTGGCAAAAGACGGCTTCAGCGCTTTGTGGTAGGCGGATGGTCAGGGTGACCTGGTGGCTGTAATCGCTGCTTAATAACTCGCCCTGATGTTGGCTCAGCAGCTGCCGTACTTTGCTTTCATCGGCAAAACCAAGTTGAATACTAAGCTCGGTTTGTGGGCTGACGGGGGCTAGCTCAGCCAGGTTAGCCGCTTGCGACACCGCGGCCGAATAAGCCCGTACCAGACCTCCGGCACCCAGCTTCACACCGCCAAAATAACGCACCACCACCGCCAGGCAATTGCCGAGCTCACGCTCGGTCAACACATGCAGCATCGGCCGGCCAGCCGTGCCGCTCGGCTCTCCATCGTCGCTGCAGGCCTGCGCCTCGGGATGGCGGGTATTGCCGATGCTATAAGCCCAGCAGACATGGCTGGCATCGCGGTAACGGCTACGGTACTGCTCAACCCACAGCATGGCTTCATCGCGGTTTTGCACCGGCTGCAAAAAGGTTAGGAAATCGCTGTTTTTTTCACTGAGTTGGTGGTCGACCGGAGCTGCCAGGATAGTGTAAGAAGTCATAATCCGAACAAGAAGCAACACAAAGTTATAGTATAAACCGATCGCCTGTGATGGCCATCGGTTTCTTGGGTGCGTTTAGAGCCGCGTTATGGCTGCTTTACCTCTACTGGACTTTTGTTTGCCGGGCGTTGGCTCAGTTTGCGCCACAGAGTTTCCAAAGGACCTTGCTGAAATCGCTGTAAATACCAGCGCGCCAGCAGCAGTTGCAGCCCTATGCCAAGGATAGCAATCAGAGCCATGTCTGTTTTCGTCAGGGTTAGATACCAATCCGGTACCACAAAGCGTAATAACCCAACCATCACCAGGCTCTGGCTCAGATACAGCGTAAAAGCCATTTTGCCACAAGGAGCCAGCCAGCTTTGCAGCCAGCCCTTACTTGCCCTCCGGCTATGGATCACCACACTGCCAAGACTGAGGGCCAGCATCGCAGCGGCAAAAGGCGACCAGAAAGCTTGCTTTTGCAGCTGGATTTGGAAATCAGAGGTCAGAGCCAGCATGAGCGTCAGACCGTTCAGTGTGATGCCACCAAACGCCAGCATCAGGGTAGTTTCGCGGTTAAAGCCGGTTTGAAACCAGTTGCTGCGGAGCAAGTAAACCCCCAGTAGCATCAGGCTCAGATTCAACCAGAGCAGTGATAATGGAAAGCTGATCAGCAGCATCACTGCTTCCGTGAAATGTTGTCGCAAAATAGCAGCATAAGGTCCGCTGTGAAGAGCTTTTGCTGCTGCTATTTCCTCAGCACTCATGGCTAAAGAAAACCCTTCTTCTGACAGCATCATTGCCACCAGCAATAAAGTGAAAACTGTATAGAGTAGCAGAGTGATGACAGCAAACTTTTTAACTTTTTGCCTGAGCTCTTGCTGCCCCAGCTCCAGATAACCCCGATAGAGAATAAATCCACCTGAGAGGGCGTAGCTCAGCAGAATATCACCAGGCCAGATTAACACCAGGTGCAAAAGGCCAAACAAACACAGCCACCACAGACGCCGTTGCAGATAGGCTGGGCCGGTTTGTTGGTGCAGCAGCGCCATACCTGCGCCAAACAACAGGGTGAACAGCGTTATAAAAGTGCCATCCAATAATAAAGTATTCAGACTAAAAAACATCCGATCACTTTGGCTGATCTGGCCCTGATCCCAGCCAAGGCTATGCGCGAATTCCAGTGGGATGCTGAAGGCGGGGAGGTTCAACCAGAAAATCGCCAAAATAGCGATACCTCGAAGCACATCCATGCTGTGAATGCGTTCAGGGTGGCTAAAAGTGAATGGGTGCATTGGCTTTGTCCAGGCAAAAGTTCCTTTTTGGCTGGCAATTGTATACTAACCGAATAAAAAAATTAAACCAAATTGCAACAATGTGGCGGGGGGATTATGTCCCCGCCACTGAAATGTCAGTGCATCCAGCTAGAGCACATAGCTAATATGCTGGAAGAACCGCACCGTCAGGTTTTGGTGGTTGCCATCAAAGCCGATGCTTTTGCTGAAGCTGCGCAGTGCTTCTTCCACCTGGTTCATAAAACGGCCATAGCCCATTTCAGTGTGGTCTTCCTTGCTTGCCACCAGCACAAAATGCGCGCTTTCTACCAGATTATCGGCCTGCCAGAAGGTCAGGTACTGCGGCTCGGTACAATCCGGGTTAAAGCTGATTTTTTGCAGCTCACGGTTTTTATCGTGCTGATCCCATTTGCTGTTGCGCACCAGCGGGGTAAGGCCGTTGGCGACCATTGCCAGTCGGTCCAGTTTTTTGCCAGCGCAGGCTTGCTGAAATTTATCCTGCAAGCTTTGATACAGCGGGCTGAAGTCGTTGCTGCGTTCATGCAGCAGCTGTTGTTTCAGCGTCCGGCTTAGCGGTAGCGTGACGGTGACATAAGTAATTTCACTGTGCTCGGCCGGCAGCTCACACTGCCTGGCCTGATAGCGTGGATATAAGCCACGCAGTTTGTAACCGTAGCTTTCTTTATGGCCTTTGGTTTTGGCAAAGAGATCGTACGACAGGTGTTGATGATCGCGCAGCTTGATGGCACAAGGCTCGGCCAGCTGTTCTTTCAGTTGCTTTAGCAGTTGTACCACCTTGCCGTGGAAGTTGGCGGCCTGGCTGCGCAGTTCTTCACCGGTGGCCAGAAACAGCAAGCGGATTTTCCGTGCCTGGTAGCCTGGGGTGGCAAAGAGATTTTGGCCTTCATGGTATTTAGGATTGTAGAAAAACAGAATTTGCTTCTCGGTTTGAAAGGTGTAGGACTCGGTATGAAAGCGCACCACCGGCAGCTTATCGTTGGCAATCAAGTGCACATTGCGCAGCTCCAAAGCATCGGCCAATTGAAACAGCTGCTGAGACAACCCCTGATAGCAGTCATCCGCGCTGGCATAATGGCTGTAAAAGCCATCGTCCAGTTTGATTTCGGCCAACAGATACTGGTTGGAATGGGCATTGGTTGGAATGTAAACGCGATGCGGGTTGTGCGACGCCATATAAAGACTCCCTGATTTATGCAATAGGATAGATGGCGTTAAGTCTAGACCAGACTGACGATGATTTTATTGTTCTGGAATAAGTTTTGGTAGGGCTTTTCAGGTAAGGGGGGATAAGTCCCGGCTTAGACCAACCGGGACTGATGCTGCCTTGATTAATCTTTCCGATAGCGGGCAAACCAGGCCAGGGTGTGCTCGACTTTGGCAATCATCCGGCTGGGGCGGTTGGAAACGCCATGATAAGCACCAGGTACCCGCACCATAGCGGTATCGATTTGCCGCAAGCGTAAGGCCTGATAAAACTGCTCGGTTTCGGCCATCGGGGTGCGGCGATCCAGTTCTCCGGTAAACAGCAGGGTGGGGGTTGTCACATTGCCCACCAGCGATAGCGGCGAGCGTTGCCAGTAATGCTCATGCTGCTCCCAGGGCATGCCGGGGAACTGATTCTGGATCTGTGCCATATAGCTGTCGGCTGTCAGCACCTTGCTGACCCAGTTGATCACCGGGTTGGTGGCAGCGGCGGCATTAAAACGATCGGTCAGGCCAATCGCATAAGCAGTGGCAATACCACCGGCTGAACCGCCGGCAATAAATAAATTGTTTTGATCAATAAAGCCTTTGGCAATCATCGCATCGACGCCAGACATATGATCGGTAAAATCATCGGTCGAAGCGTATTTGTTTTGCAGTAAAAGCGCAAAGCGCTCACCATAGGATGTGCTGCCACGGTAATTGTTGTACAGCACTACATAACCTTCGGCGGCATAGCGCTGCAGCTCGGCGGAAAAGTGCGGGCCATATGGCAGGTGTGGGCCACCATGGATTTCCAGGATCAGTGGGTATTTCTGGCTGGGATCAAAACCCGGTGGAGTAATGTACCAGGCATGAATTTCCTCATCATCCAGTGTGGAGCGGTAAGTAAATTCGTGCACCTTGCCGAGCTGGCGCTGGCCCAGCAGATCCTCATTCAGCCGGGTCAGGTTACGCACCTGACCATGCTGCCAGATGGCGACATCGGCCAGTCGTTGTGATGAGCCCCGGGTATAAGCCAGCTGGCCTTTATCTGATACGCTGAACATGCCGCTTAAATAGGGCCGGCCAGAGTTGGCGCCGGATACATCATTCACCAGATCAGCCATGCGGTTACGCAGTGTCACTCGTGCTACTTTGGTCAGGCCGCGGTCTTCGTACTGAAACACCAATTGCTGGTTGTCCTGCCACACTGGGTTGCTGATCGAGCGATCCAGCTCTTTCAGCAAGGGCTCTACTTGTCTGCTACGCATGTCCAGCAGTTGCAACTTGCTGTTGCGATAAGCCACCGGCTCTGCCGATGCATGCAAGAACGCCAGCTGCAAGCCATCCGGTGAAAATACCGGATGGTGGTGTTGTCCATCGCCAGTCAGCAGGGGTTGCACCTTGCCATCTTTCAACTGAAGCTGATACAGGTCGCTCTGGCGTGGGTGGTATTCCCAATCGCTGTTGCGATTTGCGGCAAAGACAATGTGCTGGCTATCAGGTGCCCAGGCCAAAGGCCCCTGGTGCATATAAGGACCTTCGGTTAACTGACGGGCACTTCCGCCCGAGGCTGGCAGCACAAAGACTTGCCGATAGCCCGACACCAGCAGGCCTTGACCATCTTGCTGATAATAAGTGCGTTCAATGATGGTGGGAGTATCGGCCCATTCTGCGCCTTTCGGTGCTTTGGGGCGGTAAACACTGCGGGCAAAGTCTGTTGGTTCCGCAGCAACCTCCATCAAAAATGCCAGTTGCTGGCCATCTGGCGACCAGCTCAGGTGCTCGGGGCGCTGTGTCAGATTACTGATACGTGCTGTGCGGCGTTGTGCCAGCCAGTGCACATGAATTTGATGGTTGCCACTGCGATTGGAAATAAAGGCAATGCGGTTGCTATCGGGAGCCCAGCGTGGCTGGCTGTACTGAAACTCATCATCCAGCAGTGGCCAGTGTTGACCGGTGCTGGTATCCAGGATCCACAAACGCTGCTGCGTATTGTCCTGCTGAATGTTGTTGCTGTTACGCACATACACAATGTACTGGCCATCCGGCGAAATTTGCACATCACTGGCAAACTCCAGCTCGAAAATATCTTCGGCGCTAAAGTGTGCCAATTGGGCTTGGGGGTGGGTCAGTTCAGCGTGTGCCAGCGGTAGCCAGCAGCATAACAAAAGCAGCCCAAGCCATTGATAAATAGCTGTTTTCATCGACATCATTCTGATTGACTCCGGTCGTACTTATGGATGGCCAAGTAATAGCTCTGCCAATTCATGCCCCAGATGTTGCTGCATGATCTGACGGTAGCTGGCACTGTTACGGTAGCCACCTTCGGCGGCAAAAAAAGCTTGCATAAACTGTGTCCAGTCACTGTTGAGCGGCATAATAAAGCCAAAGGTCTCATCGGTTTCAGCCGCCAGTGGATGATCCCGCAGTGGCATGCCAGCCTGACGGGCGCGCCAGTAATTGTAGGCATCAACATAACTGTAGAAGGTGCCAGATGCGACCAGTTCCAGTAAATCCGGGTTGGACGTCACACGCTGAATGGCTAAGTCTGGTTGATAGCTGTCCCGAAGGCGCCGGATCCGTACTTCATGCAAGGTACCGGAAAACGCCAATGGCTCAAGCTCAGCAAACTGGTTAGGAAAGTCAGCCCAATCCTGCAATTCAGCAATATCTTGATGTGTGATCAGTGCAGCGACATTATTCATGTAAGGAGGAGAGAATTGCAGTTCTTGTTTACGAGCGTCTGTGATAGTGACATTGCCAAGGCCAAATACGCCACCTTCGCCCTGCATCACCCGCTGGTAAAAGTGTTGCCAGTTGGTTTCGGCGACAAAGTCGAGTTCAAGCCGGATACGGTGATGCCGCTCGGCCCAGCGGACAAAATCCCGCATAATTTCAACACTGACACCGGTCAGTTCGCCGGCCGCATTGGTGTAGGCAAATCCTTCAGCAGGCACATAAAGCACCGTCAGATTGGCTCGTCCTTGTTGCTGCGCCTGTTGAAAGCTATCACCATGATCTTGCCCCAGCGTGCTAACAGCTACGTCGGGCTCGGGAGAGCAGGCGCTGAGCATCAGGCTAAGTGCTAGCAGCAAGATAGGTCGGGTCATTTTATGCAACATAATCCAGATTCCCGTAGAGCGGGTGGGTGAAAGTGCTGCTATCTTGGCAAAGCTGATGGGCTCTGTCAAAGCCACTGAGCTGACAGAGCAGGTTGGCGACCGAATCCATGCCGCTTAAGGTGAGGGTGTGGCAGCTGGTAACATGGCAAAGTAGGCCGCCAGCAACTCAATATCTTGCTCCGATAAGCCCCGCGCCTGCGGTGACATTAACGGGTTGCTGCGTTCACCGCTTTGATAGGCGTGCAAGGCGGTGATCATATCCTGGCTGCTCATACCGGCAATACTGGGGTACATGCGGTTACGGGAAATACCCTGCGGGCCATGGCAGGCTGCACAGCTGCGGGCTCTGGCTTCGCCCTGGCGCAGCAGTTCGCGTTCGCTATCGGTTAGGGCTGCCAATGGATCTGGTTGGGCAGGTTCGGTCACACTGCCCGGTTCAGAGCAGGCGGCTGCCAATACGCCAATACTGACGAAGATCAAAAGGCGGATAAGGTGATTCATGCTATGCTTTACTCCCTGGTTTTTTGGCAGCCTGCCACAGACCGGCACAGAACACCAGTTTGCTTTGGGTGTACCCTGTTTGGCTTAGTGCTCCGGTTAACACTAGCACTGGTCTGCGTAACCTGGCTTTGCTAATCTTATTGAACTTCAGTGCTTTATTTCAAGTTCCGGCATTTACTACAAGGACTTTGCTTTGTTTTCGATGATTCGAACCATCTGGCCATTGCTGCTGGGTATGCTGATTGTTGGCATGACCACCGGCTTGCAAAATACCTTGCTGTCCATTCGGGCAGAAATGGAAGGCTTTAGCAGTGCCAGTACCGGCATGATTCTGGCTGGCTATTTTATTGGTTTTTTGCTCGGAGCCATTAGGGCACCCAAGATGATCCACCGGGTCGGCCATATCCGGGCCTTTGCCGCCCTGGCGGCATTGGCATCCATTAGTATTCTGGTGCATGCCATCTGGGTCAATACCGGGGTTTGGTTTGTGCTGCGGATGGTGTCAGGCTTTTGTTTTTCCGCTATTTTTGTCATCGCAGAAAGCTGGATCAATGCTGGGGCGACCAATCAAAATCGTGGCAAACTGATGTCGCTGTACGTGATGATGCTGTTTGGTGGCATCGGTCTGGGACAATTTTTGCTTTACATCGGCGACCCCCGCGACTTTATTCAGTTTACTTTGGTGTCTATTTTAATCAGTGCTGCCGTGATCCCGCTGCTGATTACACCCACCACCACACCTTCTTTTGGGCCACCGCAAAAAATGCGGGCCAGCGAGCTGATGCGGGTCGCTCCATTGGGCATCATTGGCTGTTTTTTAATGCAGTTTGCTTATGCGTCTTTATTCGGTCTTGGGCCGGTGTATTTTTCCCGCCTCGGCTTGGAGTTAACGCAAATTGCCAATCTGGTGGCTTGCCTTATTTTTGGTTCTTTGTGCTTCCAGTTCCAACTCGGCAAGCTATCTGATCGTTTCGACCGGCGGCTGGTGATTGCCTGCTGTGCTTTCGCCTCCTGCGCTATGGCATTATGGATTTCCAGCTTAGAGAGTTCGCAAATTCTGCTGCTCTATGTCAGCTACTTCGTGTTTGGTGCTGTGATGCTGCCGATTTTCTCGATGGTGGTGGCTTACACCAATGACTATCTCAGTAAAGAGCAGATGGTTGGAGCCAGCAGTGCTTTGGTTCGGGCCAATGGTCAGGGCGCGATCTGTGGCTTGCTGATATCCGGCCTGTTAATGCACTTTGTCGGTACCCAGGTGTTTTTCTGGTTTATTGCCAGTTTGCCGGTCATTGTGGGCACCATGGCGCTGTACTTACGCTTTTTTGACCGCCGCCAGCGGCAGCGGCGTGCCAGTGCTACGGTGATGTTACCCACCCAGTCCTCCGAAAGCATGATCAAAGAAGGCCTTGAAAAACAACAGGACCCGCAGGACTAAGAGCATTAGGACTAAGAGCATTGCTTAGGCTCAAGATTGCGGCTAAGCTCAAAGCCATTATCGCTACAGGAGAAAAGTATGCTTCGGATCTCATTGCTGGCCATTGTTCTGTGTCTGCCGGCCACACTGCAGGCTGAGCCGGTCGCCCGGCCAGCTATCAGCCCTGAATTGGAACAAAAAGTGATTGCCTGGCGGCGCGATATTCACCAGCATCCGGAGCTTAGTAACCGCGAGTTTCGAACGGCTGCCTTAGTTGCAGAGCATTTGTTGGCTTTGGGCATGGAGGTGCAAACCGAAATTGCCCATACCGGTGTGGTGGGAATATTGCGCGGAGGCAAGCCCGGGCCAGTGATAGCCCTGCGGGCCGATATGGATGCTCTGCCGGTCACCGAGCAAACCGATGTGCCTTTTCGTTCTACTGTCATTGGTGAGTACCGTGGCAATGAAGTCGGAGTGATGCATGCCTGTGGCCATGATTTGCATGTCGCTATGCTGATGGGGGCGGCCGAGTATCTAGCAGAGCACAAGCAACAAGTAGCTGGTACCGTGATGTTTATTTTCCAGCCAGCAGAAGAAGGAGCACCACCCGGTGAAGAAGGTGGCGCCGAGCTGATGCTGCGCGAAGGCCTGTTTGCCGAGCTGAAACCGGATGCGATTTTTGGTATTCATGTCTGGGGTCAGGCCCCAGTGGGGGTGATTGGCTATCGCAAGGGTCCCCTGATGGCATCGTCGGATCGCTTTGAGATCCGGGTTCAAGGGCAGCAGACGCATGGTTCTTCACCCTGGGCCGGCGTTGATCCCATTGTTGCGGCAGCGCAAATTATCAACAATGTGCAAACCATCGTCAGCCGGCAAATCAATATTACCCGGGCACCAGCGGTGGTAAGTTTTGGCATTGTGGAAGGTGGAGTACGCAACAACATCATTCCGGATGAGGTGTATCTGGAAGGTACCATTCGTAACTTCGATATGGACATCCGTCAGCAGATCTTCCGCCAACTGACTCAGGCGGCAGAGGCCTCTGCTCATGTCACTGGCGCAACTGCTGAGGTCAGTATTATCGAAGGCTATCCGGTCACCATCAATAGCCCGGAACTGGTAGCAAAAATGCTACCTACGACCAAAGATGTGGCAGGTGAGCAGATGGTGCATGAAAGCCCGCTGGTCACTGGGGCGGAAGACTTTTCCTATTACGCGCTGGAAGTACCCGGTATGTTCGTGTTTCTGGGTGTAGCGCCGCCGGATAAAGATCCGGCCAGCATGCCAGCCAACCATTCGCCATTTTTCTACGCCGATGAGCGGGCGCTTAAGGTAGGCACCAATCTGTTTATTAACTGGGTGTTTGATTACCCGGGTGCTGGCTAAAGCCAGGCTGCAATCTGACTGGCGGGCAAATAGCTGTTGTGCCCGCCAGGATAGAACTGCATCCGGGCACTACCGGGGGCAAAAGCCTGATACAGCGCCTCACTGCGCGCCCGGCCAATGATTTCATCCTGCTCCGCCACCAGCAACAGGGTAGGGGTGTGGATACTGCTGGCGTAGTGGGCGGATTCGTAGCGATCTTTTAATAACGAGCGCACCGGCACCACCGGAAACTGTTCTCGGGCCAGTTTGGTCAGGCTATCAAAGGGGGTGATCAGCACCAGTTGCTGCACCGGTCGCTGCGCTGCCAGCTGCACCGCCACGCCCGAACCCAGGCTGCGGCCAATCACCGTGATGTCGCTGTGCTGCTGACTTACCTGATCAAACAAAGCCAGCGCATCGCTGATCAAGGCGGGTTCCGATGGCCTGCCTTCACTGCCGCCATAACCACGGTAATGCATCAGATAGATAGCGTGCTCCGAAAATGCTGCAGCAAACTCCGCCAGGCTAACACTCACATCCTCAGCATTGCCGCCAAAATACAACAAAGCCTTGTCACTGGTCCGAGGCTGCTGGCTTACCAGCACCTGAACCTTACCTTGCTGCAACACCAGCGGCTGTTCTGGCGGCAAGGCCGCCGGCACCGGGAAATAAATCAGCTGGCGCTGCATCAGATACAACAGCAGGCACAGCAAGCCATAACCGGCCAACAGGTAGCTTGCTAGGCTTAGTAAAGTACGCATTGCATTTTCCCGCCCCCTAATATCCGGCTTCTTTTTGATGCCGCACAGCCAGAATCGTTGCGGTTTCACCATCGAAGCGATACAACGCGATATAGCCACTACCACCGAAATCGATCAGCCATTCCCGAAAAACCGGATCCATATCTACAACCGGGCGTCCTGACTCTGGCTGGTGTGCCAGTATTTTCACGCCTGCTCGTATGGTTTTTATCGCACGTCGTGCTGCACCCTCATCTTTTTGGGCAAAGAAGCGATAGAGTCGCTGTACGTCTGCGAGAGCATGCGGAGACCAGATCAGACGTGACACTTGGGAAGCTCTGCATCTTCACCTGCTTCAAGCTTTTCCAGCCAAGCGTCAGCTTCATTAAGCGTCAGGTGCAGTCCGTTTTCCTGGTAGGCTTCCCAGGCGCGCAATGCGTCCTGTTTGAAAGACTCTCGTTTTTCTTCACGCTCAACATAATCACGGATCGCTTCGCGCATGATCCAGTGTGATGAACGATGTCGGACTTTAGCTAAATGCTGGATCCGGCTTTTCAGATCATCATCAAGTTTTACTGATGTTGCCATTTTGCCACCTGAGTATCAGAAGGTAATACCTTTGAATACTATACCAGAAAACCTTCTCGCACCAGATGGCAAGCAGGGGCAGAGTGGTTGATTGCGTGCTTGCGTCAGCTTCAACAACCCTTTGATTCTGCAGCAAACTCCGCCAGGCTAACACTCACATCCTCGGCATTGCCGCCAAAATACAGCAAAGCCTTGTCACTGGCCAGCGGCTGTTGGCTTACCAGCACCTGCAGCTGGCCTTGCTGCAACACCAGCGGCTGTTCTGGCGGCAAGGCAGCCGGTACCGGAAAATAAATCAGCTGGCGCTGCAACAGATACAGCAGCAGGCACAGCAAGCCATAACCGGCCAGCAGATAGCTTGCTAAGCTTAGGAGTGTGCGCATGATGCAGTTTATCCTAAGGTGCTATTATACCTTCAGCTTAACGGAGCTCACATGGACGGTCAAAAAGAGGGCGTTTATACTTGATAGTATTTAGTGTAAAGCGAGGTGGCGTATGGGGCAGATCAGTATTTATCTGGACGATGACAGCGAAAGCAAAATAGCAGCTGCCGCCAAAGCCTGTCAATTAACCACGAGTGAGTGGTTAGCCGAATTTATTCGGCAGGAGTTATCTAAGCAGTGGTCAAAGGAGGTATATGAGTTGGCAGGAGTCTGGCCGGACTTTCCGATAAAGTCGCAGGGGCGTCAGGCAGATGATACAGACAATGTTTAAGAGGATTGGTAGGATACATCAGAAAAGAGAGTAAACTACTTGATTTTTTACATTGAAATCTTGCAAGCTAAGAGTGTATTTTTAACTAAATTTTAACCATGTGCAGGCAGTCTACTCCGATACAATATCTGTGCAGTCAATGTATGAAGCTAAAATGAGTATATTTTTTGATGCTGGATGATGATTAAGTCAATTGATACACAACATAATATTGCAGCAGTTTCAAGGCTGTTTGCATCCTCAGTTGTTCAAGAGCTCGCGGCTAAGGGCCGATCAGGGCTATTTTCGCGCTTAGCGAAAGAGTCTTCGATTACTGATTTCCTTGATAGCTCAGCCTCTGTGCGCGATGTCTACGAACTCGCATTTAATTTACTGAAAAAGCAACAGTTCAGGAATGAATACTCATATAAAGCAGCTATTACGCAGAAAGTACTGTTAGGCAAACATAATTTAAATTCCGCGGCAATGCTCACCGAGTTCCGGGTTGGGAAGTGCAAAGCTGATGTTGTTATTCTGAACGGAACATCTACTGTATATGAGATTAAGTCTGAAAGAGACTCTCTCAGTCGATTAATATCGCAAGTCGATGAGTATCGTAATTTTTTTGCGTGTGTAAATGTTATTGTTGGCCAAAACCATTTAGACGCAGTGCAGAACCTGTTGCCGAGAGATGTTGGTATTATGGTGCTGACTAACAGGTTCAACATATCGACGATAAGAGAAACCGTAGAAAAAATTGAAAGGGTAAATCCCTTAGTGATTTTTGAGTCGATAAGAACTATTGAAGCAGAGAAAATTTTGAGTCTACTTGGAATAGAAATTCCAGATGTACCGAATACACAAAAATATAGTGCCTTAAGGCGTATTTTTTCTACCTTGAGCTCCTCTGATGCACACACATGCATGATCAAGGTTCTAAAAGAAACGCGGAGCCTTAAACCATTGTCAGATTTAGTCGCTAAAGCCCCTAGGGCTCTTCAGGCGGCAATTTTGACAACGCCAATTCGCCGGATGGATCACGCAAAATTAGTAAATGCGTTCGATACACCGATTACTGAAGCACTTAAATGGACTTAGATTATTCATGTATTATCCCTATTTTCGAGGCAAGCAATACGATTTAATTACCATTAGAGAAAATGCTGAACTATTAGCGAGCTCTGGATTTACACCTATAGTTGAGCCGGTTAAAGAAGCACTTAACGGTTTGAAGCGAACACTTGATACAGTTAAAGATGCGGGTGGTGAACTTATCCTTATCGTTAACCCACCTAACGGCGACCATGCAGGAGATAGTGAAGCCATTAATAGCTTGCTGGATAATGATTTTGCAGATTATGACAAATTTCTCGTAGGTGTGCATTTATCAGAAGCGACTTCCTTAGGTGAGATTGCCTCTCTTTGTGAAGCCCATAAGAACAGGCGTGTTGCCTTAATTCACGCTGGTTTTTCAGATGCAAGAGGTTTGGCTGAACTGATAAAAAAGCACCCTGAAGACACTCAGCACATATTTTTGGAACAATTTTGCGGTAAGTTATATCGCAAACACTTCTCAGATTTTAAACGCATTCTTCTGCGCGATGGGTTTAAGAAGCGACAAGCGAACAGATTGCATCCTGAGGTTGAAACCTTCTCTGATTTGCATGCAACATATATGGATGAGGGAATGAATGGCTTTGGAGATTTCCTTATAGTTGGTGATGAGTTTTCTGAAACAGGCGGCCCGGCATATTCTGTTGCGATACATATTACATTCATCGACAGAAATAAAGATGATGAAATGCATATTTATCATTTTAAATCAGATAGGTACGATACTCCTACAGATCCGGCGGGTAAGTTTCAGGAGGCGCTCAACAAGCTATGCTCTGAAGTGGAAAACTCTGCAAGTCAAGTTTACAAAACAGAGGCGATAGACGAGTTTATTTCCCTAAGGAACCGAGGGCATTTCCCAGGATTGGGATATGTTAAGAAGCTGTCTATGCAGCATCATATAGAAACTCTTTCCAATTATTTTCAGTTAAGCCAAGGATAGGTATGCTTTGCTGTCCAAATTGTTTTGATGACGTCTATATCAGACAAATTTTCCCTTTGTATAGTGATACAGAGGGTGACTGTGAGCTTTGTGGCTCAAAAGAGCAATTGCTGGCAAGGCCGGTATTTTTCAAAGAATTATTCGAAAATATAGTTGATACTTATGTACCAGACTCTACTGGAAAGAGTTTAGTTGAGCGATTTCAAGAGGATTGGGAGCTTTTTCCATTAGACAGAATTGATATCAGGACTGCTCAACTGCTACTTGGTGAGATTCTAGATGATGGTAATATAGTCAGGCAAAAATTTTCTCTGCCAAGGTCTGCAGACGATAATATATCTGAGAAGTGGGATTTATTCCGATATGAACTTAAACACCAGAACCGATTCTTCACAGAACAGAAGCCTGATTTTGAAACGCTAACAACCCTACTGCAATACATTTATTTGGTTCCGGAAGAGCTTCCCAACTATTGGTACAGGAGTAGGTTGTCAAAAGGTGATA
>NZ_JAUGZK010000018.1:0-62604 GCF_036327005.1 Alkalimonas mucilaginosa | reverse complement strand
CCCATTCCGAACTCAGAAGTGAAACGCAGCTGCGACGATGGTAGTGTGGCATTCGCCATGCGAGAGTAGTACACCGCCAGGCACCTTATTCAAGCCAAAGGCCTACCCTCACCGGTAGGCCTTTTTGCGTTAAAGCGCCTGAATGAGGTTTCAGCCTTGAGCCGCTAAAATTTGATAGTCTGCTTCAGTGAGTGACCCTCTATAACGTAACCCTGCCAATCCTTGCAAGCCACCAGTATGAAAGAAACTAATACTACTGCCCTTGGGAAATGCGCCCTGTGCGATCAACTGGTACAAAGCAGACATGGCTTTGCCGGTGTAGATCGGTTCAAGGGTGATCTGATGGCGCTGTTTGAAATCCAGACAAAACTCCAGCAGCTGTGCATCAAAACGGCCATAGCCCTTGCCGGTATAACCGGTTATCAGCTGCCAGTTGTTTGTTTGTGGGCACCATTGTGTAATCCTGGCCGGCAAGCTCAGATCCTTCACCACGGCGATACCTAGCACCTGAGCATCTGGGTTACCAAGGGCTAACCCTGCGAGAGTGCCACCACTGCCGGTGGCTGTTACTATAAACTGGCTGTTGCCATGCGGGGTTTTGGTTAAATCCAGCTCTGATACACCTTGCACGCCAAGCATGGAACTGCCACCTTCCGGCACAATCAGAAAATCCGGATACTGTTGTTGCAACTGCGCTAACCAGGCTGGGTTGCTTCGCAAACGATAGTCAGTTCGACTGATGGGTACAAGCTGCATGCCTGAAGCAAGGCAGTGTTTTAGGGTTGGGTTCTCGGTATCCAGCTGATCGGTGCGAACCAAACCAATGGAGAGCAACTGATGCTGCTGGCAAGCTATGGCGCTAGCCGCCAAGTGATTGGAGAATGCACCGCCAAAGGTCAGGATGCCCTTTTTTCCTTGTTGCAGAGCGACTTTCAGTGGATAGTGCAGCTTTAATCCTTTATTGCCGCAGAGGGCATTGGCTGCTTGTGTTGTCTGGTAAAGCCATAGCCCCACTTGATGCTGATCAATGGATGGCTCCCAGATTTGTTGCCAGTTATTTGCTGGCTTCTTGATCATCATGCTAAGCTAAACCTAAAAGATACCTGAACAGAATTAAAACAACAGTAAAGTCGTGGATTATAACGGCTTTTAACGCAGGTTAGATCCTTTATGTGGACATCGCTTCAAAAGCTTTTTCAAAAGCATGTCAGTGAGCGTTCAGTCGCTGCACTGCATTGGATGAGTGACGGCTGCACTCTCATTGTCTTGAGTCAGGATAAGCTGTCGCTGCGTTGTACCTTTCGGCGAAGTCTGATGTTTCAAAACAATGACTGGCTAAGACCATTGCAAAAGCTACTTGCAGAGCTGCCCCCAGTTCAGCAAATGACGGTTACTCTGGCTCCTGAATTTTATCAATTGGTCCAGCTTGATAAGCCTGAAGTTCCTGAGAATGAACTAAAAGCAGCGCTACGCTGGCAACTGAAGGATTTGGTTTCGTTCGAGCCTGGTGACATGCAATTTGATTACATCGACTTACCGGGTGCTCATCAGCAGCAGAGTCGGCTTCAGGTGGTTGTAAGCAGCCAGAGGATGTTGCGACCATTGGTGCATTGTCTGCACAGCGCCAGAGTTCCGGTAAAAACGATACTACCGGAAGAGTGGGTCCTGAAAAATCTATTGCCGGCTCAAACGCAACCGGTGCTGCTGTTATCCCAAAGAGTCGGTCAGGACTTATCAATAATGATTTTACGCGCTGGCAGGGTATGCTTTTCGCGACGGGTTCGTGGATTACCGTCGCCTGAGCAGCTTAGCTTAGATAGTTTGCACCAAGGTTATTTGGATGCTCTCAGCCTGGAGGTGCAGCGTTCAGTTGACTATTTTGAAGGTCAGTTAAAGCAGGCGCCGGTCCGGCAATTGGTGTTAGCAATCAATACCGCTTTGCAGGCCGATATTGCCGGCTTTTTCCGTCAACTTGGCTTTGCTGAAGTGCAACAGCTGCAATTCAGCCAATGGCTACCGGAACTCGATCTTCAGCAACAAGCACAGTTCGCCACATCGTTGGCAGCCGCCCTGGAGTATGAAAGTACTGCAGAGCAGGAGGTCGGGTATGAAAACGCAAGTTAATTTGTTTGATGCTGCTTTATTACCAGTCACAGAACGCTGGAGCTTATCACAATTGTTGTTCGCGCTTGGTATTACAGTGTTGCTGCTTTCACTGGTTTGGGGCGGTATGATTTTTCAGCAACGTCAGATAAATCAAGACGTGCACAGTATTCAGCGGCAGTTACAGCAACAGGCATTGCATCAGGAGCAGTTTACGCAACTGTTGCAGCAACGTGCGCCTTCTGCGGAGCTGACTCGCAAGCAAGCTTTGTTGCAGGCCAGGTTGCATCGCAGCCAGCGCTTGAATGAGTTGTTGCTGCAGCAGCAGCAACAACAGCAGGTTCACTACTCACAGGTAATGACACACCTTGCAAAGGTTGATGTGCCTGAGCTTTGGTTAACTGAGTTTACCTTACATCAAAACCACAGTAGTTTCCGGGGATACTCTTTGCGTTCGGCTGCGGTACCTGGCTGGCTCCGCCGTTTGGCAGAGCTGCCGTATTTTGAAGGGCAGGGTTTTCAGAGCCTAACCATGCAGCAAGCAGATGAATCCGGGCTTTTGCTCTTTCAAGTGCAATCCCTACCTGGGAGTGCACCATGAATTGGCAACAACTAAAGCATCGATACGATACCCTAAAGCTACGTGAGCGGCGGCTGGTATTTTTTGCGAGTTTGGTACTGCTTTTGTGGTTGGTGGCAATCTATTGGTTGGAACCTGCCTGGCAAGCCTCTCAGCAACAGCAGCAGGAGCTTCGTCAGGCAAGGCAGCAGTTGCAACAGACAGAGCTAAGTATTGCCGAGTTGCAGCGAGAGCTTGGACGTGATATCGATCAGGATACCCGGCAGCGGATTGCGCGATTGGAACAACGTCTGGCCCTGGAGGAGCAACAGTTGGCCGAGCGGGCGGTACATTTTATTGGTGCGGACAGAATGTTGCCGATGCTACAAAACCTCTTGATAAGCGACCCTGACGTTCGGTTGTTATCGTTAAGCAGCCAGGCCCCCAAAGTGATAGCGCATGACGAAGCGCAACAGGCACTGTTGTATGAGCACCGAATCCAGTTAGTGTTGCAAGGTGAGTATCAGGCACTAAGTGCGATGATGCAACAGCTTGAGCAACTACCCTGGCAACTGGGCTGGCGCAATGTGCACTATCGCGTTATGCAACACCCTTTAGCTGAGCTTTCAATCGAAATTGTAACGGTGGGTGATCATGCAGATTTTATTCAGCTTTAGTGTTTTGTTGTTACTGATTAGTATGGCTGCCATGGCCGATCCAACACGCCCGGCGCGGGGAGCTAGCCAGCTGAGCCAGCCAGGCGCAGCTGATGTCATCATGCAGTTGCACTTAATTCGATGGCAGGAGCACAACGCACATGCTGTGATTAACGGTCGGGTTCTGCAGGTAGGAGACGAAGTGAATGGGTACCGTTTGCAGGCGATCCATCCCGATCATGTGCAGCTGGAACAGGCGGGTGTACAGCGGCAATTATTTCTATTTCAGAAGATGACCCACAATGATGAATAAAGTATGTTTCAGACGGTTAAGCTTTAGCTGTGCGTTGGCAATCGGATTGAATGGCTGTCAAGGTATGCAAAGCGGCCATCAGGCCCAGCAGGCAAAAGCCACTTTAGAGCAAGCCGTGTCCGCATCACCTGCTCTAGCCGCGGCGGAAATCCCGCCATCGGTGACTCAGGATCTGTTGGCTATGGCAGCAAGGCCGCAACCAGAGATCATGGTGTCTGAACCACGTTTTAATGTTGCAGCCAGCCAGGTTGGGTTGCAGGATTTTTTTGCCTCCCTGGTTGTAGACACCGATTACAGTATCGCGGTACACCCGGATGTACAGGGTACTATTAGCCTGAATTTACGCCAGGTTACCCTGCCAGAGACCTTGGCGGTGGTGCAGGATTTGTATGGCTTTGATATTCGCCGGCAAGGCAGGGTGTATCAAGTACAGCCTGCTGGGTTGAGAACTGAAACCATCGCGGTGAATTATCTGATGTTAAAGCGCAGTGGCTTTTCTGCCATTTCGGTTAACTCCGGTGGCGTGTCGCAAGACATGCGAAGTGGGCATCAACAGCGTGGTCGCAGTGTGCAACAGCAAAATCAACTGTCGCAAAATCCGATGTTGGGTACTCAACAGGGCATGCAACAGCAATTCAGTGGCAGTAACATACACAGTGAGAGTGAAACGGACTTTTGGAAAGATTTGCAGGATGCATTACGTCAGATGCTTGGCTCAGGCGCTGATCGTATGGTGGTGGTAAGCCCACAAGCGGGGTTGGTGACGGTGCGCGGTATGCCGGATGAAATTGCTGCGGTACGAACCTTTCTTGGCGTTGCCGAGCAGCACCTGCAGCGTCAGGTGATTCTGGAGGCCCGAATTATTGAAGTGACTTTAAGTGATGAATTCCAGCAAGGGATTAACTGGAGTAATGCGCTGGCCTCGGTTCGCTCCACCAATTTCAATTTTACTACGACCGGCGTTACACCTGGTAACCCAACCAGCTCTGCCCTCGGAGGAGTGACTGCGATTTCTTTCAGCAACGCGGATTTTAATGGTGTGATTAATTTGCTGGAAACTCAGGGCAGTGCCCAGGTGTTATCCAGCCCCCGGGTGACCGCTATTAACAACCAGAAAGCTGTGATCAAAGTTGGCCAGGATGAGTATTATGTCACCAATATCAGCAGCGATACGACTGCTACGGTGGGAGGGACCATCAGCACACCGTCGATCGAGTTGCAGCCGTTCTTTTCAGGTATCGCATTGGATGTGACGCCGCAAATTGACCAGCATGGTCAGGTCATTTTGCATGTGCATCCATCGGTCACTGAAACTGCTGAACAAATCAAGACCATTCGGCTTAGCAACGAAGAGGTGGTGCTGCCACTGGCTCGTAGTAATATCCGCGAATCAGACACCATTATTCGTGCCCGCAGTGGTGAAATTGTAGTGATTGGCGGCTTGATGCAAACGGTTAGTACGGACTCTGTATCAAGAACGCCGGTGCTTGGCTCTATTCCTTTGCTTGGGCAACTCTTTACCAGCAAGAATACACTGGAACAAAAAAAGGAACTGGTGATTTTGCTGCGCCCTGTGGTGGTAGAGCCGGAGCAATGGCAGCCGCATATTCAGCAATCGGCAGATAGCCTTAATCGCTGGTATCCCTGAGGCTCTGGCCATGTACCTTGAGCACTTTGAGCTGCAGCAGTTGCCCTTTAGCCTGACGCCAAACACGGTGTTCTATGTTGGGTTAGTGCCACACCAGCAAGCTTTTGAAGTATTGCAGACGGCGCTTACAGCCGGGGAAGGTTTTATTAAAATTGTTGGGGAGGTTGGCACTGGCAAAACCCTGCTGTGTCGCAAGTTGCTGCACTCGGCGCCAGCACATTGGCGCCTTGCGTACCTGCCAGACCCGTCGTTATCGCCTATTGAGCTGCGCTGGGCTTTAGCGGCTGAGCTCGGTTTGCACTATTCCGGCAATATTGATCAACAACAGTTGCATCAGCTACTGCAGCGGCATTTACTGTTGCTGGCCGCCAGGCAGCAGCAAGTGATCCTGGTGATTGATGAGGCACAGGCATTGCCTGATGAGACTCTGGAAACATTACGCCTGTTAACCAACCTGGAAACGGAGCAACGCAAGCTGTTGCAGGTGGTGCTCTTTGCTCAGCCGGAGCTGGATCTGCGGCTGGCCAAACATCGGTTTCGTCAGTTACGTCAGCGCATCAGTTTTTCTTACCAATTGCGGCCTATGACTGTGGCTGAGGTCGGGGCTTATGTCCGGGCTCGTTTGCAGATTGCAGGCAACTCAGATCTGCGCTTTAGCTCTTTGGCGCTGCTTGGGCTGGCTAAATACAGTCGTGGTATTCCAAGGCTGGTAAATGTTCTGGCACATAAAGCCTTGATGTTGGCCTATGGCCGGGGGCAGTTGCATATCAACTGGAGGCATATCCGTGCGGCGGCACAAGATACCGAAGACGTGCCAGCAGTTCGCTTTGCTGCCTGGGTACCGGCAGTCTTTATGTTGGTGACCCTGGTTGGGGCCGCATTCTGGCATTGGGGTCCTTTATGAGTGTGATCAATCAGATGTTGAAGGATTTGGACCAACGCCAGTTGGCTGCACAGTCTCAGCCAGGTGCATCGCAGCTGTTACCTTCGCAATCAGTGGTCCGACGCTGGTGGCTTCTTTTGTTGCCCGTCGGGATCCTCGTAGTGTTGCTATGGTTCTGGTCGCAATGGTCTGCAGGTAGTCAACAGGCGCAGCTATCTCCTGCTGCGATGGCAGCTGCTGTTCCCACGCTGACAGCCGAGCCTGAGCTTAGTTTTGAGCAGAATGAGGCAGAACTTTCTCTGCTGGTAGCGACAGAAGCTGTCATTGAGAGCAGCAAAGAGCCTAAGTCAGGGTTGCTGCCAGATCCTATTGGCTCTACCGGGCCTGCAACGCCGCCTCAGGCGGTACAAGCCATGGTAGCGGAGCAAAAACCACAGCACGCGGTGGATGCCGCAGAAGCGCCGCAGGCACAACTGAAAATAGAGCGGGTTGAGTTAAGCGCGGTAGAGCAGCAACAGCGTTTGCGGCAACAGGCACTAGAGGCCGAGCAAGCGGGTCGGCCTGATGCAGCTCGTGCGGCATGGCAGCAGTTACAGGCCCAGGCTCCGCAGCAGCCCGAGGCCTATCAGGCTTTGGCTCGCATGGCGCAGCAGGCTGGTTATGAGGCAGGTAGCCAGTATTGGTTGCAATTGGGGTTGGCACAAGGGGCCGATGCCAGTCAGTTGGTGCCGCTGCTTGCTGCTAGCTATGGTCGTCAGCAGTTGTGGGCTCAAGCGCTTCAGGCATTATCACAGATGCATGAGTCTGGTTTGCGGACTGCTGAGCTGGCACTTCGGGCCACGGCCTGGCAGCAACTGGGGGAGCATCAAGCTGCGGTGGTTGCTTTTGAGCAATTAGCCAGGCTGGAGCCTCAGCAGGGACGTTGGTGGCTGGGGATGGCTATTAGCTCCGATGCGTTAGGTCAGCGATCTATGGCTGTGGCGCAGTTTCAACGCAGTTTGCAATTGGGGAATGATTTGAACCCGGCAACGAAAGAGTATATCCGGCAGCGTTTACAGGAGCTGAATTGAGCGATGGCGAAACCTAAACTGAAAATGCGGTTGGGTGATCTGCTGGTGCATGAGCAGATGATTACCGAGCAACAGCTGGAGCAGGCCTTGGCAGAACAACGCCAGACCGGGCGCAAGCTGGGTTCTACGCTGATTGATTTGAACCTGTTGCAGGAGGATGAATTATTGCGCTTTTTAGCGCAGCAACTGGCTGTGCCTTTTCTGGATTTAAGTCAGCAGCGACTGGATCCCAAGGTAGCGCAACTCTTGCCCGAAGTGCATGCCAGGCGTTCCAGGGCTTTGGTGTTGGAAGCGGATCAGCAGCAGGTATTGCTTGGCATGAGTGATCCGGCCGATTTGTCGATCCTGGATCAGCTGGCCCCCATGTTAGCCCCCCGGCAAATACAGATTGCGGTAGTGCGCGAAAGTCAGCTGATGGAAGCCTTTAACAACCTGTATCGGCGCACCAAGCAGATAGAAAGTTTTGCGACCCAGTTAAAAGAAGAATACGCCGAAACCAGCGATTTCGATCTTAATGCATTGAACCTGGACACCGAATCCGATACCACCATTGTTAAATTACTGCAGTCGATTTTTGAAGACGCAGTGCAGGTGCGGGCCTCTGATATTCATATTGAACCGGATGAAACACTGATCCGCATTCGTCAGCGGGTGGATGGCGTGTTGCAAGAGAGTACTTTGAATGAGGTTAGTATTGCTTCTGCCCTGGTGTTGCGATTGAAGCTGATGGCCAATCTGGATATTTCCGAAAAGCGATTGCCACAGGATGGACGCTTTCAGATCCAGGTGAAAGGTCATCGCATTGATATTCGTTTGTCGACCATGCCGGTGCAATATGGCGAGTCTGTGGTGATGCGGTTATTGGATCAAACGGCAGGGTTATTGTCGCTGGAACAAACCGGTATGCCAGATGATTTTATTCGGAAATTACGGCAACTGATGAAAAGCCCACACGGCATGATCCTGGTTACCGGCCCCACCGGTTCGGGTAAAACGACGACTTTGTATGGCATTTTGAGCGAGTTGAACCAGGAAGGCAGTAAAATTATCACGGTTGAAGACCCGGTAGAGTACCGTATTTCACGCATTAATCAGGTTCAGGTGAACTATAAGATAGGGCTGGGTTTTGGCGAGGTGCTCCGAACATCATTGCGGCAGGATCCGGATATTATCATGGTGGGGGAGATGCGTGATCAGGAAACCGCTGAGATGGGGTTGCGCGGCGCATTGACTGGCCATTTGGTGTTATCCACGCTCCATACCAATGATGCGGTTACCAGTACCTTGCGTTTGGTGGATATGGGGGCCGCACCATACCTGGTAGCCAGTTCGCTGCGGGCCATTTTGGCGCAACGTCTGGTGCGACGCATTTGCGAGAAATGCAAAGCGCCCTATCAGCCGGATGAACTGGAGCAGAACTGGCTGCGCCATAGCAAAGCAGATCTTGCCAGGCAGTACTGGCATGGTAAGGGCTGCCAGTCGTGCCATCACACCGGTTTTAAAGGGCGGGTTGGGGTGTTTGAATTATTGATTATGACCAAGCCTTTGGCCGACGCATTGCGACGGGGGGATAACGAAGCCTTTGCCTCGCTTGCCTATCACAGTGAGCATTTTCGTAGCCTGGGGCAGATGGCACTTGGCTATGCCCAGCAAGGGATCACCACGCTGGATGAAGTGATTCGGGTGTCGGAGTATCTGGAGGTTGAATCAACGGTCGTTGGTGGTTCAGATGCCTGAGTTCAGTTATCGGGCACGTGACGCGCAGGGCATGGCTGTACAAGGCCAGATGGAAGCCGGCAATGAAGCCGGTGTGGCTGATCTATTACGTCAGCGCCAGCTTATTCCGGTTTCAATAGAGCCGGTGCCGGTTCAGAACAAGACCGAACTTCGTCTATCAGGCTGGTTTAGCGGCATCAGTCTTAGTGAGCTAACCATGTTTTGCCGGCAAATGTATGCGCTGATGAAAGCTGGCATTCCGATGATCCGGGCCATTGAAGGGCTGGCCACCAGCACCAGTTCGGCGCGATTGCGTCAAGTATTGACTGAACTGGGTGGCGAGCTGGAAAAGGGCCGAACTTTATCGGTGGCGATGGCCGGTCATCCCAAGGTATTTAATCGGCTGGTTGTTAGTATTGTGCATGTGGGGGAAAACACTGGCCGCCTGGATGAAGCTTTTTTACAGCTATCGGAGTATTTGGAGCAGGAGCAGGAAACACGCAAGCTGATCAAGCAGGCTACTCGTTACCCGAGCTTTGTATTGATTGCACTGGCACTGGCTCTGGTTATTTTGAATGTGCTGGTTATTCCGCAATTTGCTGCCATGTTTGCGCGCTTTAATGCGGAGTTGCCCTGGTCAACCCAGGTACTGTTGGCAACATCTGCTTTTTTCCAGCAGTACGGCTGGCTGTTGTTGGTGCTGCTGATTATCAGTGGCATAGCACTGCGTTACAGCATTGAAACGGATAAAGGACGGGTGCGTTGGGGACGCTTTAAACTAAAGGTGCCGCTGGTCGGCGATATTATTAATCGTGCTACTTTGGGGCGTTATGCCCGCAGTTTCGGTTTAATGCTCAAAGCCGGAGTGCCGATGACCACTGCACTTAGTCTGGTGGCCGAGGCGGTCGATAACGCCTATCTGGGCGATAAAATTCGCGAGATGCGGCGAAAAATTGAGCGTGGTGAAAGCCTGTACCGGGTCAGTGCACAAAGTCAGATGTTTACCCCACTGGTGATGCAGATGGTAGCGGTGGGCGAAGAAACCGGCCAGATGGATGCCATGCTGGCGGAGGTCGCCAGTTTTTATGAGCGTGAAGTTGCCTACGATTTAAAAACACTAACCGCACGGATTGAGCCGATTTTGATCACCATAGTGGCCGTGATGGTGCTGATTTTGGCGCTGGGTATTTTCACACCCATGTGGGATATGCTCAGTGCCTATCGGGGAGGGAACTAGCCAAGTTGAAAAAGCGTGTAATTTTAACAAGTCGCTCTATACTAAAACAAAGTAACTCGGGAGATGGACGATGAAAAAGCAAGCAGGTTTTACCCTAATCGAATTGGTGATAGTGGTCATTATCTTAGGATTACTGGCTGCCACTGCGCTGCCTCGATTTTTAAATATTACCGAGCAGGCGGAAGATGCTGCTATCGATGGTGTGGCTGGTGGTTTCGCCTCTGCTGTCGGGCTGGTGCGTGCTCAATGGGAAGTCGAAGGCCGGCCTGCAGGCGTGGTTTCATACGATGGAGTCCCCGTAGCGGTAGGAACCAATGGGTACCCAAATGGTGGTGGGGCTGTGACAGCCGCAAGTTGTGCCACCATTCTTGAGGAGATTTTGCAAGCAGCACCACAGGCAACAACAACGGATACTCAGGCTGCGAGACGGCAGGCAAGTATTTTTGTGCGTACTGATGGTGATGCAACCTTGTGCCGTTATTATCAAACGCAGTCTATCCGGGCTATTGCAGATGGTGGTGTGGCTGATTCGACCACTCAAGGCAACCTTTTCCAATATGAACCGGGCACAGGCTTGGTTCGCGTATTTAAAAACTGACAGGACTTATTGACGTGATGAAAAGAAATCAAGGTTTTACATTGGTCGAGCTGATTATTGTGATCGTTATTCTGGGTATTTTGGCGGTGACGGCTGCGCCACGGTTTTTAAATTTGTCCGGTGATGCACGTGCCAGTACGTTAAATGCAATCAAAGGCTCGTTGGAATCAGCATCCGCTTTGGTGTATGGCAAAGCCATTATTGCCGGTGTGCAGAATCAGGGTACCGCGACAGTAACGGATCCGGCGGGAGATATTGCTACTGTATTTGGCTACCCGGCCGCAACTCCCGCGGCTATAGCAATTATTCTGGATCTGGGTGAGGATGATTGGACAGTGGTTGAGGTAGCAGATGCAGAGCCAGCGACTATTGCGATTACGCCAGGTAGCACCGCTTATACAGCAACAGAAGAGCAAGCCTGTCAGGTGCTCTACACCCAGTCTACAGAGGCCCAGGCCAAACCCACCATTACTGTGCAAACGGCAGGCTGCTAGTTAAGGAGTCCGTATGGTCAGGCAGTACAGGTCATCGAACGGCTTTACTCTGGTAGAGCTGATTGTGGTGATGGTACTGCTTGGTATTTTGAGTGTGACTTTGCTGCCCCGCTTTTTTAGCGGGGCAGGTACGTCTGAATATCAGTATCGGGAACAGGCTCTGGCGGTGCTACGCCGGGTGCAGCTCCAGGCGATGCAATGTACCGATAGTGTTTTTTGTCCGGAGGCTCAGTTAGCATTAAGTGCATCTGCTTTGGGCATCACTGCGGATTGTCGTAACGATGCAACTCATCTCTGTATCGCCAGTCGCGATAATGTCACCTTAAGCGCTAACTTTAATCAGCTTAGCTTTGATACCCTGGGGCGCCCGCAGGGTTGTGCTGTGGCCTCACCGGCTTGTGTCATTACCATCACTGGTCGCAATAGCCTGCAAGTCTGCATTGAAAGCCAGGGGTATATCCGGTCATGTTAGCCACTAAGCAGCAAGGCGTGACTCTGATTGAGCTGGTGATTGGCATCACCGTGCTGGCGGTGGCGTTAACGCTGATCACATCGGTCTTATCACCACTCTTTGTCCGCAGTACCGATCCCTGGCATCAGGTGCGGGCGGCTGAATTGGGTCATAGTTTAATGAATGAAATCCTGGCCCGCTCTTTTGATCAACAGAGCGACCGAAGTGGCGGTTTTTTGCGCTGCGACGAGGGCGGCCCCCCCTGTACTGATCAAAATGACTTTGGTCCGGATGGCGCTGAAACCCGGCTGTGGTTCAATGATGTGGATGATTTTCATGGTTTTGGCGCCGAGGGCAGTGCCATTCTCAGTAATATTCTGGCTGCAGAGTTGAATGATGCTTATCGGAATTACCAGGCTGAGGTCTTTGTGTCTTATGTTGATCCTGATCCGATTACGAATCGTTCTCCGCTGAAACGCATTGATGTGATCATTACCACGCCAACCAATACCGAAATCATCTTTAGCGCCTACAAGGGGAATTGGTGATGACTGGTCGTGGCTTTACTCTGATTGAGCTGATTACCAGTATCGTCCTGCTAAGTATTTTGGCTATTTCGGTGACCAGCTTTATTGGCTTTGCTGCCCGGATGTTTGTGGATGTCAGCGAGCGTGAACAACTGCTGGGGCAAAGCCGTTTTGCGATAGAGCGCCTAAGCCGCGAGTTGCGAAGTGCCGTGCCTAACAGTGTGCGCATAGCCAGCAGTGGGGCTGTGCAATGTCTGGAGTTTACGCCTTTTGTCCTGAGTGGTTTGTATCTGCAGGCACCCATCAGCCCGGATGCTTCGGCTGAGCTGGAACTGGCCAGTGCTGCTGGTTTTGATGCTGTACAGGGCAATGAGCGGTTGGTGCTTTACCCACGTGACGCTGCCGATATTTATGATGCATCACGGGCTCAGAATGCGGCCTTAGAGGGCATTACCGCCGGAGCCTCACCTGCATTGGCGGTAGCGAATCTGACCGGCATTCACAGTTTTCCCCAGCACTCGCCTGAACGGCGCTTTTATCTGTTGGCAGCGCCTACCAGCTATTGCGTGCAGGGCAGCCAGCTTTGGCGTTATTCGGGCTATGACTTTTCTGCCAGCCAGCTAGCGCCTGCCGCCATGGGCACCGGTGTTTTAATGGCCGAGGGTTTGAATACGGCTGTACTGCCTGCAGGACAGGTATTTCGCTACGATGCGCCGGTGCTGAGCCGCAATGCCGTGGTGCATATAGTGCTGAACTTTGGTAGCACCTTGACTGACGACTTGTTTTTCAACCATGAGGTGCATCTGCCTAATGTACCTTAACATAAAACAACAAGCCGGCAGTGCGTTGGTGGTGGCCATTTTTGTGATTGTGGTGATCTTCGGCTTGCTGCTGGCAATGAGCCGGCTGCTACAAAGCAGCAGTGAATCGGTGGTGTACGAAGTCTTGGGGACCCGAGCCCTGTTTGCTGCCCAAAGTGGCCTGGAGTTGGCAGCAACGGAGCTTTTTCCTTTATCAGAGCCAACAGCAAACTGTCCGGATAACCCGGTGACCTATTGGTTTGCTGGTGAAGGTTTGCATCAGTGCCGGGCCTGGGTGACATGTAGGCCGTCAGGCTCATCGGCAGAGGAGCAGTTGGAGTTGGATGGACGCAGCGGTCATTTATTCCATCTGACCAGTATCGGCCAATGTCGCAGCCTGGCGGATTGGTCGCAGCCTTCTTGCCAAAGCAACGAGCTCTGCACCAGTCGAACGGTACAGATGGAGGTGGGCTTGTGACTCATGGTGCAAGGCTGTTGCAGTGGGCGCTTTGGCTCTGTCTTTTGCTCAGTGCGGCGGCGGCAGCAGTACAATGCGATGAAATCTGGACACAGGCCATCCGTAGCAATAGTCCTGTACCGGCAGTGATCAGCTATCCGGCACCAAACCCCAGCTTTCCTGAACCATTGCAGGCTGGTGACTATTACTACGACAACAATGCAAACTGGCAAATTCCCGCCAATACGATCCGAACTACTGTTGCACCAACGGCGCGTTTATTTATCAACGGTAACTTGACCATAGGTGCCAATAGTCGTTTAAACGACACGGGCGTTGCTGAACATTTTATTCTGGTGGTGAGTGGGAGTGTTACCATTCAAAGTGGCGCCCGCATCAATGGTTTTATTCTGGCTGGTGGAGCCATCACACTGAATGATAACGTACAGATCCAGGGAGGCATTACAGCCAAAGGTGCTTTGGCCAACTTTGGTGCCACTGTGCAGTTCGACGCAAACGCGCTAACCAGGCTGCAGGGCGGAGGCTTGTGCAGTGCTACATTGGGGTGCCAGACCGATAATTTCAGTGATGGGCTTCTCTCCGAGGACTGGGTCACTTCGCGCAGCAGTGGCACCTTTACCCCCAGTGTCGTGAATGGCCGCTTGCGGTTAACCCAGGCGGTTGGCAACCAATCGACCTCTGTAACTTTTCAACGGCTGTTCCCGGCTGCAGACAACCTGGTCATTATCGAGTTTGATTATTTTGGCTGGTCACCGGCCAGTGGACAAGGGGCTGATGGTATCGCAGTGATTTTGTCGGATGCCAGTGTAACTCCGCAACCTGGTGCCTTTGGCGGGTCGCTCGGTTATGCGCAAAAGGGGCCCGGTACGGATTGCCCTAATTGTCCGGGCTTTGCCGGCGGCTGGCTTGGGATTGGCCTGGATGAATGGGGGAATTTTTCCAACCCAACCGAAGGCCGGGTAGGTGGCCCAGGTTTTCGCCGCAATGCTATTTCTATTCGTGGGGCACAAGCAAATCAGTACCGTTATCTAGCCGGGACGGCTGCCGGCCTTTCTCCACCCATTGATCAACGGCCAAGTGCCACAGCAGCACCGGGGCATCGCTACCGTATTGTTATTGACTCGCGCTTATCGGGTCAGGCACTGGTATCGGTAGCGCGGGATGTGAAAGCAGGTGCTGGTTTCCAAAACCTGGTGGAGCCTTTTAATGCCTTGGCACAACCCGGTCAGGGAGCTGTGCCGGAGAATTTCTTTCTGTCTTTTACTGGTTCAACCGGCGGCTCCAACAATAACCATGAATTAGATAATGTCAGTATCTGCGCGCTGCGCTCTTTACCTGTTGGGGTGCAAATTGATCATATAGCATTGACGCACCAGCTCGATGCCATTAGCTGTTTAGCATCAGCTGTGCAAGTGAAAGCTTGTCTCAATGCCGATTGTAGTACCTTATACACGGACCCGGTTTCGGTTGATTTATTCACTACAGGGGGTAGCTGGTCTGCCAATCCGGTGCTGCTGACAAATGGG
The DNA here is from genome assembly GCF_036327005.1 of Alkalimonas mucilaginosa. Taxonomy (NCBI): domain Bacteria; kingdom Pseudomonadati; phylum Pseudomonadota; class Gammaproteobacteria; genus Alkalimonas; species Alkalimonas mucilaginosa. Next base: position 47,545 of record NZ_JAUGZK010000018.1, on the reverse strand, counting down.
ACAGGCAGCGCTTATCTCCGGCATCCTGCTGGTGGCACTACCACTATTGGTGTTGTTGAGACCGTGCCGCCGAGAAAGTCTTTTAGTCAGACGGTTTGCAAGGTTGGTAGTGAGGACAGTGATTGCCAAATTAACTTTGTTGATACCGGACTGATGTTTGCGGAGCAAGATGGTGTGACACCGTTCAATCATCAGACAGCTGCAGTGGAGTTTAATGGGGTACTAAGGGCTGTTCGTACCAATACCACTACTGGGGCCTGTGAAGCGCGAGTTACTGGCAGTCAGACTGTCCAGTTAGGCTTTAGCTGTGAAAACCCGGCAACCTGCAGTGGTGGGCAGAACTTGAATGTAAATAGCGAAGTGGTTGCTGCCAATGCTGCAGGCCAAACGGTGGAGCGTACGGCCGTAAACCTGCTGTTTGATGCCAATGGTTCGGCACCGCTTACCATGAATTACCCCGATGTTGGGCAATTAATACTGCATGCCAGTCTGGAGTTGTCGGAGCAAACACCTGATCCGGTTACCACATTACACGGCAGCAGCAATGCGTTCGTGGTAAAGCCACATACGCTGCAGGTTGCCGGTGTCGAGCGTTTAGATGGCAGTGCGAACCCGGCCACAACAGATAGTGGCAGCGGTTTTGTGGCAGCCGGTGAAGCGTTTCGAGTGCGGTTAGATGCACGCAACGCGCTGGGGCAGTTAACCCCAAACTTTGGCCGTGAGATTGTACCGGAGCGCTTAACGGTTGCGTTGCAGGAGCTGGTTTACCCCGATCCTGGCCAGGATGATAGCAGTTTGCTGCAAGCGGGTGACTTTCAACCAGATCCTATGATAGCCGGGCGGCTGGCTAGCGATCAAATTCGTTGGCATGAAGCCGGGAGTATTCGGCTATTTGCCCGCCTGACCGATAACGATTACCTGTCTGCCGGCGATGTGGTGGCAAAGCCGCAAAGTGATGTGATTGGACGGTTTTATCCAAAAAACCTCCGATTATTGGAGCACTCTTCTGTGTTAAATACCTGTCGCTTTGATGCGGATCCGGAAAAACACTTTAGCTATATGGGTGAAAACAAGCTCATCATAAATTTTCAGCTAGTAGCTGAGGGAGAAGGCGGTACTACCCTGGAAAATTATCACTCAGACACCTATACCGGGACTGCGGCGGTATTGGTAATAGCCGAGCATGATACTGAGAGACTGGATGCAGGCCGCCTATCAGTAAATGCAGGGCAGTGGCTGCATGGTATTTACAGGATTGAACAGAGTGATGCCAGCTTTAGGCGTGCTGTACCATCAGAGCGGGATGGACCTTATGAGGTGCTACAACTCGGTTTGCAGATTGTAACTGAGCAAGATTCTCGGGACTTCGCTGCTTACACCTTAGGATCTGATGCCGTTGCACTGAATGGTTTATTGCGTATGCGCTATGGCCGCTTGATGCTGGAAAATGCTTTTGGCCCGGAGGATGAGCCTTTGCCACTGGCCTTTCGAGCGGAATACTGGGATGGCGAACGTTTTGTGCACAATGCAGCTGACCACTGTACGCAAGTAACGAAAACTGAAGATTCGCTGACGACAGTGGAGGGCCCCTCTACACTTAGCCTTGATGGAGTGGGGGGATTGCTTGAAAATGGGCGTTTCCCAGCACAGACGTTGTACTTGAATCCTCCAGGTCTAGTTAACTACTGGATCATTGAGTATCGGGTGGATCCCTGGCTGCGAGATGGTGGTGTTAATTTGGATCAGAACCCGCAGGCTGAAGTGTTCTTTGGCCGCTATCGCGGCAATCCACGTCGGATCTACTGGCGTGAACCATTGCCATAAAGCGCTGTCGAAGCCATCAATTCAACGAATTGTTCTTTTCTGCAAGGAATTCAGTAAAAATGCTGGATAAAGCTGTTTTCTTGCGGCATTGTTACATAGAATAACCACAGAATTTTTGTCTATCTGGCACCCGAGACTGCAGGCAGCCCCTTAGGGCTCTGGCTGACAGCATCCGGGCTTGACTGAGCATAAGGATCAATCAGTTCCATGTTTAATAAACTGCGCGGTATCTTCTCCAACGACTTATCCATCGACCTGGGCACAGCCAACACTCTTATTTATGTGAAAGATCAAGGTATTGTGTTAAATGAGCCTTCAGTGGTTGCTATCCGGCAAGAGCGGGCCGGTGGCCCTAAGAGTGTAGCTGCGGTCGGTCATGCCGCTAAGCGGATGTTGGGCCGAACGCCTGGCAATATCAAAGCCATCCGGCCGATGAAAGATGGTGTGATTGCTGATTTTTATGTCACCGAAAAAATGCTGCAGCATTTTATCAAGCAAGCACACAGCAACAGTTTCCTGCGGCCAAGCCCGCGGGTACTGGTTTGTGTACCTTGCGGCTCTACCCAGGTTGAGCGCCGTGCTATTCGTGAATCCGCGCAGGGTGCTGGTGCTCGTGAGGTGTATCTGATTGACGAGCCGATGGCCGCTGCTATTGGGGCGGGTATGCCGGTGTCTGAAGCGACGGGCTCCATGGTGGTGGACATTGGCGGTGGCACCACCGAAGTGGCCATTATTTCATTGAATGGCGTGGTTTACTCCTCCTCGGTGCGTATTGGTGGCGATAAGTTTGACGATGCCATCATCAATTACATTCGTCGCAATTATGGCATTCTGATCGGCGAAGCCACCGCAGAGCGCATCAAAACTGAAATTGGCTCGGCCTACCCAAGCGATGACGTGCTGGAAATTGAAGTGCGTGGTCGTAATTTGGCCGAAGGGGTACCCCGCAGCTTTACCATGACCAGCAATGAAATTCTGGAGGCACTGCAAGAGCCATTAGCGGGTATTGTCAGCTCGGTGATGGTGGCGCTGGAGCAATCACCGCCAGAGCTGGCATCGGATATTTCCGAACGTGGTATGGTGCTGACCGGTGGTGGCGCCTTACTGCGTGATCTGGATCGTTTGCTGATGGAAGAGACCGGTATCCCGGTGGTGGTGGCGGATGAGCCGCTAACCTGTGTGGCTCGCGGTGGTGGTAAAGCCCTGGAAATGATTGATATGCACGGTGGTGATGTATTCAGTTATGAATAATCCACAATGGTGGTGGCAGCTCTATGCTTTTAGGGCTGCCTGATGAACCCGATTTTTGAACGAGGTCCCTCTTTACGGCTGCGGTTGGTTTTTGCGCTGTTGCTTAGTATCTGCCTTATGGTGGTCGACCGTTATACCGACAGTTCCACCCAGTTACGCAGCTATTTGACGGCAGCCGCCAGTCCTTTGATCTATGTCGCAAGCTTGCCTCAGGTGATTTTAACCGGTGCTTCTGAACAATTTATGTCGCATCAGCGCTTGTTGGCAGAAAACGACGTACTGCGGGAGCGGCTGTTGCAGCAAAGTGGCAAGCTGCAGCGATTGGAGTTTTTGCAGCAGGAAAACAATAAACTGCGCGAGTTATTGGGATCAGCTCCTGTGGCCGAAGGGCAGCGCTTGGTGGCTGAAGTGTTGGCCGTGTACAGTCACCCATTTAGCCACCAAATTGTACTGAACAAAGGCAGCAACGATGGAGTGACTGAGTTCCAGCCATTGATCGATGAGTTGGGTATTTTGGGGCAGGTGGTTAGTGTTGGCCCCACCAGTAGCCGGGCTTTGCTTATTACCGATACCACCCACGGTATTTCTTTGCGCATTGAACGAACCGGAGTCAGCGTCGTGGCTGAAGGACTTGGCCAGTGGGACCGCATTCGCCTGGTGCATTTACCACACAGCATTGATATCCAGCAAGGCGATCGTTTGGTGACGTCGGGTCTGGATGGTCGCTTCCCGGAAGGCTATCCGGTTGCCCGGGTTAGTCAAATCCAGCGTGATGTCAGTCAGCCGTTTATGCAGGTCCATGCAGAGCCTTTTGCCCAGTTGGACCGCATTCGTTATGTCTTGTTGCTCTGGCCTCAGGTTGAGCAGGTAATGCAAGAGGAAGAGGACTGATGCAAAAAGCCAAGGGTATTGGTGTTATTTATTTATCCTTATTACTGGCGCTGATCTTAATGGTGATGCCCATGCCTGCCATGGTCAAGCTATTCCGGCCTGATTGGGCTTTGCTGGTGTTATTGTACTGGGTGTTGGCGTTACCCTTTCGGGCTAATATTGGCACTGCCTTTGTGGTGGGCTTTTGGGTCGATGTGCTGGTCGGGACCGTTTTAGGGGTGAATGCACTGGCATTCTCTTTGGTTGCCTTTGTGGTGGCCTCAAACCATCTGAAGATCAGGAATTTTTCCGTGCTGCAGCAATCCTTGTTGATTGGCTTGTTGCTGGCTTTGTACCATTTGCTTATTTTCTGGTTAAGCCACTTTCTGACCGGCGTTTACTTTCTGCCTGCATACCTGTGGCCGGTGCTCACTGGTACTCTGGTATGGCCATGGATTTTCTGGCTGCTGCGCCGGGTGCGACGACAATTTAAAGTACGTTAAGAACAAATCGATGAAAACTACCATTGGATTGGCTTCGGCCTCACCGCGTCGGCGTGAGCTGCTAAGCTTACTGCAACAGCCCTTTGAACTGGTTAAGGGCGAGGTGAATGAATGTCTGCTACCTAATGAGGCGGCACTGGACTATGTACAGCGACTGGCTCGTAACAAAGCGGAAGCTGGCCTTGCTGCCTGCGCGGGACGGATGCCGGTGCTTGGTGCCGATACCATCGTCGTAATTGACGATCAAGTGCTGGGGAAGCCTCGGGATCAGGACGACTTTCGCCGGATGATGCACCTGCTGTCAGGTCGCATCCACCAGGTTCATACCGCTGTGGCTCTGGTCTTTCAAGGGCAATTGTTGCAGCACCTGGTCAGTACCAGGGTGCACTTTTGCGTTCTGTCTGAGCAGATGATCAGCGAATACTGGCACAGTGGTGAGCCGGCAGACAAAGCCGGTGGCTATGGTATTCAAGGGATAGGTGGTCGTTTTGTGGTGTCGCTGGAAGGCAGCTACAGTGCTGTAGTTGGTTTACCGCTGTACGAAACGGACCTGTTGCTGCAGCAGATGGAGGAAGCACTATGAGCTCTGAGCTGTTGCTGAATGTGACGCCCAGTGAGACCCGGGTGGCGCTGATTGAAAATGGGGTGTTGCAGGAAGTCCATATTGAACGTCAGGCCAAGCGGGGCTTAGTGGGCAATATTTACGTTGGCAAGGTCAGCCGGGTGTTGCCGGGGATGCAAGCCGCCTTTGTGTCCATTGGTTTAGATAAAGCTGCTTTTTTACACGCTTCCGATATCGTGCAGCCTCAGTTGGGTGAAGACGCCGAACCATCGTCAGTCAGTAAAGACATACGCGGCCTGGTACATGAAGGGCAGCTGTTGCTGGTGCAGGTGGTGAAAGATCCTTTGGGCACCAAAGGGGCCCGCTTAACCACCGATATTACCCTGCCTTCACGTTATCTGGTGTTTATGCCCGATGCCAATCATGTTGGTGTGTCGCAACGTATTGAAAGTGAAACAGAGCGGGCACGCTTAAAAGCCGTGGTCTCGGAATTTATTGATGAACACAGTGGCTATATTATCCGTACTGCCGCAGAGGGCGCGGGTGAGGAAGAACTGAAACAGGATGCGCGTTTTTTAAAGAAGCTTTGGGCTAAAATCAGCAAACGCAAACAAAAAACCCGCAAAGAAGGCCGGGTGTACGAAGATCTCAATTTATCTTACCGGATCCTGCGAGACTTTATTGGCACCGATCTGGAACGGATACGCATTGACTCCAAGCTGACTTATCAGGAATTGCTGGCCTTTACCGATGAGTTTATTCCTCAGATGACCCCTTTGCTAGAGTACTACCCAGGCGAGCGGCCAATTTTCGATATGTTTGATGTTGAAAATGAGACCCAACGGGCCCTGGAACGCAAAGTGATGCTAAAAAGTGGGGGTTACCTCATTATCGACCAGACCGAAGCGATGACCACGGTCGATGTGAATACCGGCGCTTTTGTTGGCCATCGCAATCTGGAAGACACCATCTTTAACACCAATATTGAAGCCACTCAGGCCATTGCCCGGCAGTTGCGGCTACGCAACCTGGGGGGCATTATTATTATCGATTTTATCGATATGCAAAATGAAGAACATCAGCGTCGGGTGCTGCATAGCCTGGAAGTGGCGCTAAGCCGTGACCGGGCTAAAACCAATATTCATGGCTTCTCTGCCTTGGGGCTGGTGGAGATGACGCGCAAAAGAACCCGAGAAAGTCTGGAACATATTCTCTGTTCCGATTGTCCAGTATGTAAGGGCCGTGGCAGTTTGAAGACGGTAGAAACTGTCTGCTTTGAGGTGCTGCGGGAAATTGTACGGGTGAATCGGGCTTACGATGCTGATGAGTTTGTGGTGTATGCGTCGCCAGCCGTGAAGGATGCCTTAACCAATGATGAGTTTCATAATCTGGCGGAAGTTCAGGTATTTATTGGCAAGCAAATTAGTGTTCAGTTGGAGCCCCTGTACAATCAGGAACAATTCGATGTGGTGATGATTTAGTGCAAAAAGTCGGACGGCTTTGTTTATTTTGTTTGCACAAACTGTGGCTATTGCTGGCTGTCAGTTTGGTGCTGCTGGCGGCGCTGGTATCTATCCTGCGTTACAGCCTGCCTTATGCCACACATTATAAAAGCGGGATAGAAACCTTTCTCTCCAGTCAGTATGGAACCGAAGTGCGCATTGGTGAGCTCAGTGCCAACTGGCAAGCGGGTGGCCCGGCTTTATTGCTGCATGAACTGGAGTTTGCCAGTGACAGCCAGCAATTGGGCTTTTCCGTTGCCAAAGCCAGTATTCAGCTGGATTTTTGGCGCAGCATCCGCAGTATGCAGCTGCGCTCCAGCCATGTTGGACTCTCTGGTGTTGAATTGCGTTTGGTCGCTGATCATCTGCTTGCTGGCGGTGACGACAACCGGCAGGAGCCACTGACCGAGGCCTTGGAGCAGCTGTTTTTCCGGCAGCTACAGCAATTTATTATCCATGATAGCCGCGTCCGGCTGGAGTTAGCTCACAGCGCCCCGATTTGGCTGTCTGTACGGGAGTTGAGCTGGCGAAATCAAGGGTTGCGTCACCAGGGGCAGGGCCGCATTGCGGTTGAAGGGGTGACCGGTAACAGCTTGTCCTTTGTGTTGGATCTACACGGTGAGCGACTTGAAACTACCTTTGGTCAATTGTATGTGCAAAGTGAGCAACTGGACATTCAGCCCTGGCTTCGCCAATTTTTGCCGGAGCTGGCTGAATTGGAGTACGCCCACGTCAATCTACAGGCCTGGGGTCGGGTAGATCAAGGTGCGATTCAACGCATCCAGGTGGATTTGGCTGATAATACGCTGGGATGGCACGACCAGCAGCAACAGCAATGGCTTAAACTCAGCCAGGGGCAGTTGCTTTGGTATCCGCACAGCAGTGGCTGGTCCCTGTTCTCGTCTGAATTGCAGTTGAGCGATGCTGAACAGAGCTACCCCGGGATAGAGTTGCAAGTACACCGTAAACAGCAAGCGGTGTTTGGTCAGTTGCAGCAACTGCAGTTGGATGCACTGCAACCACTGATTGCCTTGATAGCAGAACAGCGCAGTGAGCTGGCTATGTTGGCACGACTGCAGCCAGGTGGACAAGTATCAAAGTTGTCCTGGCAAGTGCAACCTGATGACTGGCAACTGACAGCAGAGCTGGTGGACCTGCACAGTCAGCCTGATGGCGATATTCCGGGTGTGCAACAATTGAACGGTCACCTGGTTGCCGCGGCGGGCTTTGCTGAGCTCGAGCTGCACAGCCAGGACAGTGCGTTGCTCTGGCAGGGAGCATTCAGCGAACCGATGCGTTACCAGCAATTGCAGGCCAGGTTGCAGTTGCGTCAAAGCCGGAATAACTGGCAGCTCCGGGTGCATCAGTTGAGTATGCAGGATGAGCAGGTACAGGCTGATGCTCAGTTGGTGCTAAACTTTTCTGACCAGCCAGAGTTATTTCTACTGGCAACAGCCGATGGGGTAGCGGTCAGTAATGCCATGCACTTTTACCCGCGTCATTACATGCCTGCAAGTATTATCGATTACTTATCCGAATCCCTGCAAGGGGGCGAAGTCCGCCATGCCGCCACGCTCTGGCATGGGCCTTTGGCCAGCTTTCCATTTCGTCAGCAGGAGGGCGTGTTCCAGTCGACCGGTCAGGTAGAGCAGGGTCGGATGCAATTCCAGCCGGACTGGCCGGAACTCACTGGTATTGCTGCCGAACTCTGGTTTGAAAACAGTAGCATGCAGATAGAAAGTCGCGCTGCACATTTGTTAGGGCTGCATATCAGTGAGCAAGTGGAAGTCCGGATTGATGACTTGTTTCAGGCGGACACCTTATACATCGCGATTGAAACCGCGGCCGAGGCGCATGAGGTGCAAGCTTTGATGCAGCAATCCCCGCTAGCGGGCTCGGTAGGTGAAGCATTGGCCTATGTTGGTCTGCAGGGGCCGGTTCAGAGCTCGGTGCAGCTTGCTATTGGTCTGCAGCAGCCCAGTGTGCGGGCGCAGGGCAAAGTACGGTTTGATGGTAACCAGGCCTATTTGCGGGCTCCCGAACTAAAAATTGAGCAGATCAGCGGCCAGCTGCAGTTTGATAATGACCGGATTGATGCTACTGAGCTTGCCGCCAGTTGGCTGGGATTGCCTTTTGCACTGCAACTGACGGGTCAGCAAGACAATGAGCAATACGAGCTGGCACTGCAATTGGCAGGACAACAGGACGCTGCCCAGTTGCTGAGTAAACTGCCCATCACACTGCCTGAGTTGGCCAGTGGGGATGCCGGCTGGCAACTGCAACTGGATGTGCAATTGCCGGGTGATGGTTTTGCCTATCAGGCCCAGCTGCAGGCCAATTTTGACCAGACCGAACTGGCATTGCCGGCTCCTTATGCCAAAGCCGCTGGCGAGGAAGCAGCTCTGGAAGTCTGGGTGCAGGGTACTACCGAGCAGAGCCTGATCCGAGCAGCGTACTCAAAGCCACTGTATTTTCAGGCCCGTTTGCAACACGATAGCGGTGCAATGGATCAGGTATTGCTTCGGCTGGGAGGGCGGCATTACGGAACTCTGGAGCCAGGCCTGGTGGTGGATATTGAGCTGGAGGCAACCGAGTTGATGCCCTGGTTTGAGCTGTTACTGCCTCCACTGACGGCGGACACGCAGGGGACCCACCGCCTTTGGCCTGCTTTAAGCCGGGTGCGGGGCCGGGTGGCCAGTATGCAATTGACCGACCAGTTGGCATTGCATCAGACCCTGTTCGAACTCACTCCCAATGAGGAGTACTGGGGGTTGCAGCTAAATGGCGCTGAGGTGGCCAGTCAATGGCGTTTTTATCACGACTGGTATCAGCGTGGCATCGAAATAGAGATGGATTATCTGCGTCTTAAAGCGCAAAGCACTGAGCAGCCCCAAACCGACCAGCAGCCTGCAGCAGAGCGGCAGCCGATGACCTGGCTGCAGCAATTGCCTCCCATTCGGCTGCGCTGTCAGGACTGCAGCTATAACTCCTATGCGCTGGGGCAGGTACAGGCCGAACTGGCCAATACTGAGCAGGGCCTTGAGCTCAAACGTTTACAGGCTGACTATAAGCGCAACCAACTGCAGTTAAGTGGGTACTGGCAACCAGACCATGGTCTTGGCCAGAGCCATTTTCAGGGCCAGTTGAGCAGCCCGAACTTTGGGGCCTTGCTCAGTGAATACGAACTCAGCAGCGCCATCAGCGGCAGCCGGGCAGATATTCTGTTCGACTTGCACTGGCAGGGTAGCCCGCTGCAATTTGAGCTGGCCAGTCTGGGGGGAACCGCCAGTTGGTTGTTGGGCGAAGGCTCTTTGTCTGAAGTCAGCGACAAAGGTGCCCGTTTATTTTCGCTGTTTAGCTTGAACTCTCTGATGCGAAAACTACGGCTTGATTTTCGTGATGTGTTTGCCAAAGGCTTCTATTACAATCGGATGCAGGGGGATATCAGCCTGCACAAGGGGGTGGCGCAAACCAGCAACAGCACCATTGATGGCGTGGCAGGCAATCTTAGCATGCAAGGCTATGCGGACCTGGTGAACCGTAAGCTGGATTACCAAATGACCTTGGTGCCCAAGGTGACCTCCAGTTTGCCAGTGATTATTGCCTGGATGGTCAACCCGGTATCAGGCCTGGCGGCGCTGGCGCTGGATGAAATGTTTACCTCGGCCGAAGTGATTTCCCGGGTTAATTTCACGGTAACCGGTACCATTGATGAACCTATCGTGACCGAGGTGAACCGTCATAGTACCGAAGTGCCTGTGCCTGTCCGGGTAGCGCAGCCAAAGCCAGGCGATGAATCCGAGTTGCATAATGACCAGCCGCATGGTGACTGACTGGCAACTGTCGGCCTTGCAGTGGTGCAGCACACCAGAGCCGGCCGAGAACCTGGCCAGGCTGCGTGCGTTACTGGCTTTGCTGCCAAGGCATCCGCATCATCTGGTGGTGCTGCCAGAGTGTGCACTTATTTTCGGTGGGCCCGAGGGCTGGCAGCAAGGTTTTAGCGAGCCACTAGGACAGGGGCCCTGGCAGAGAGAATTGTCAGCGCTGGCATGTGAGTTTCAGCTTTATTTACTGCTGGGCTCTTTCCCAACCTTAAGTACCGATCCTGCCCGCTTTTCTGCCAGCAGCTTACTGTTTGCTCCTGATGGCAGTTTGCTGGCCGATTATCAGAAACTGCATTTATTTGATGTCGAGGTGGCGGACAGCACTGGTAGTTACCGCGAGTCGGACAGTACCATGGCGGGTGAAAAAGTCACGCTAGCCGATTGTCAGGGGCTGAAGCTTGGTTTGACGATATGTTATGATGTGCGTTTTCCCAGCCTGATGCAGCAATTGGCAGCGCAAGGCATGCAGGTGCTGGCGGTACCCTCAGCGTTTACCAGGGTAACAGGTGCTGCCCATTGGCACAGCTTGCTGCGGGCCAGAGCCATCGAAACCCAGTGCTTTGTGGTGGCGCCGAACCAAACCGGTGTGCATGCCAATGGCCGTGAGACCTTTGGTCATAGCCTGATTATTGATCCCTACGGCCGGGTGCTGGCGGATGCCGGCGTTGAGCCAGGCTGGATTAGCAGCCGTATTGATCTGAACGAATTGACGGCCGTGCGTCAGGCCATGCCACTTTGGCAACACAACCGTTTTAATTGTGAGTTGACACCATGAACCGAGTCGAACAAAACCTGCTGCATGCCCATGACCTGACCGAGCAGCAGTTGCAACAGAATTTAGGCTATTTGCTGCAGCATCAACTGGATTATGCCGATCTGTATTTTCAGTCCAGCGTGCATGAGTCCTGGGTGCTGGAAGATGGTCTGGTAAAAGACGGCTCTTTCAATATTGAGCAAGGTGTTGGTGTGCGCGCCATCAGTGGCGAGAAAACCGGTTTTGCTTATGCCGATACCATCAGTCAGGATGCGCTGCTGCAAACCGCCACTGCTGCCCGGGGTATTGCCAGCCATGGTCAGCAAGGCACAGTGAAAGCCTTTAGCCGGCGGGAAAATCAGGCGATTTACCTGCCGTGTGAGCCACTGCAAAGCCTGAGCAATACCGAAAAAGTGGCCTTGTTGCATCAGATTGAAGCCTTTATTCGCACACTGGATACGCGGGTTAAGCAGGTGATGGTCAGTTTATCCGGCGTGTACGAAGAAATGCTGGTGGTGGCCAGTGATGGCACCTTTGCCACCGATATCCGGCCGTTGATCCGGCTCAATTGCTCCGTGCTGCTGCAGCAGGGTGAGCGCCGCGAGCGCGGCAGTGCCGGCGGTGGTGGCCGCAGCAATTACGATTACTTCACCACCGAGGTGGATGGCGGCCCACGCTGGCAGCTGTATGCCCGCGAAGCAGTGCGGATGGCGCAGGTGAATTTGACCGCCATTGATGCACCGGCTGGCACCATGCCGGTGGTGCTGGGCGCTGGCTGGCCCGGCGTACTGCTGCACGAAGCGGTTGGCCATGGCTTAGAGGGTGATTTTAACCGCAAGGGCTCTTCTACCTTCAGTGGCCGCATAGGGGAGCAGGTGGCGTCCAAACACTGCACCATTGTCGATGATGGCACCCTGGCGCACCGGCGTGGCTCGCTTAATGTCGATGATGAGGGCACCCCATCGCAGTACAATGTGCTGATTGAAAACGGCATATTAAAAGGTTACATGCAGGATAAACACAACGCCATGCTGATGAATACAGCGCCTACCGGCAATGGCCGGCGTGAGACCTTTGCTCACTTACCGATGCCACGGATGACCAACACCTACATGCTGGCCGGCGACCATGCACCGGAAGACATTATCGCCAGCGTGAAAAAAGGCATCTATGCACCGAATTTTGGCGGTGGTCAGGTCGATATTACTTCCGGCAAGTTTGTGTTCTCGGCATCGGAAGCTTACCTGATTGAAAATGGCAAGATCACAGCGCCGATCAAAGGAGCAACCCTGATAGGCAATGGCCCGGCTGCGATGCAGCAGGTGTCGATGGTGGGCAATGATCTGGCATTGGATACCGGCGTTGGTGTTTGTGGCAAACAAGGCCAGAGCATCCCGGTTGGCGTGGGTCAGCCTACCCTGAAACTGGATGCAATGACGGTGGGCGGAACCCAGTAAAGTTTCCGCTTGCTGGTGCGATTAGTTTGCCAGTACCGCGGTGACTGAGTACACTCACTTATCTTGTTGAAGCCCGCCATAGAGCGGGTTTTACCCGAACCCTTACAGGAAGAAGTTATGGCAGCATTTGGTACCGTTTTTATGCCAGAAATGGCAGTGGCCCGCTTCAGCGATGGCGCCTGGAGCAGCGCAGAGATTGTTTCATCCAACAGCATCAGCCTGCACCCGGGCGCGCATGTGCTGCATTACGCCAGCACCTGCTTTGAAGGTTTAAAAGCCTTCCGCCATGAAGATGGTTCCATTCATCTGTTCCGGATGGATCGCAACGTGGCCCGGATGCAACAAAGCAGTCAGTTGCTGTCTTTGCCAGCCTTTGAGACACCGATGCTGGAGCAGATGATCATCGACATCGTGCGGCGCTTTGCCGCCGAAGTACCGGCCCCGCCGGGATCCATGTACATCCGGCCTACGCATATTGGTACCGAAGCGGCTATCGGTAAAGCGGCGGCACCGACCTTATCCTCCATGCTGTATGTATTGCTGTCGCCGGTTGGTGATTACTTTGCCGGAGGTGCCAAGCCATTGCGCTTGTTGCTGGAAGAAAACGGCGCCCGCTGCGCCGCCCATATGGGCATGGTGAAAAGTGGTGGTAACTACGCCAGCGCGCTGCAGCCCATTTTAAAAGCCCGCGCCAGTGTGCAGGCCGATCAGGTGCTGTTCTGCCCGGGTGGCGATGTGCAGGAAACCGGTGCCGCCAACTTCCTGCTGATTGACGGCAATGAAATCATTACCAAGGCATTGGATACCAGCTTCCTGCACGGTGTAACCCGCGATTCTATTTTAACGCTGGCACGCGATCTGGGCATGACGGTATCAGAGCGTGAGCTAAGTGTGGAAGAGCTGCTGGAACGCGCGGCCAAGCCAGGCGCCGAAGCCGCGCTGTCTGGCACAGCAGCCGTGCTGACCCCGGTGGGCACCTTGATCCGTGGTACCCAGGAGCACCAGGTAGGAAGCGGCGAAGCCGGCCCGGTGACCATGAAGCTGCGCCAGGCACTGAATGCTATTCAGTGGGGCAAAGCGGAAGACAAGCACGGCTGGCTGCGTAAAGTCTAAGCCATGCTGCCATACTCCCCAAAGGCCCTTGAATGGGCCTTTATTGTTTCCGCGCATTCAGTGACCCAAAATCAAAGGCCTTAAAGAGTACTTTTGTGCATTCTTCAGGCAGTGTGATACAATGTTATACATTGCAACACATTATGGGGTGGGGGTCGTATGAAAAGCGAAATGCTCAGTACGCGCATTGATCATGACACCAAAGTCGCGTTTACTACAATTTGTGATGAAGTTGGTTTAAGCCCATCGCAAGCACTTAAGCTCTTTGCACGTGCCGTTATTAACCACGGAGGCATTCCCTTTGAGCTGAAGGTGCCTCAGCCGAATGCAACGACTGCTGCTGCAATTCATGAACTTGCTGAAGGGAAAGGCAACCGCAGTCAATCCATTGATCAGATGCTCAATGAGTTGACCGAGGGCAAAGTTCGCAATGCTCAGTCTTGAATACTCTACTCAATTCAAAAAAGACTTTAAAAAAATTGCCAAAATGCCTATCCCTGTCATAGTGGAAGTGGGCAACATCATCTCAAAACTGCAACGGGGTGAAACTCTAGCTGCCAAAAATGTCGATCATCCACTCACGGGCAATTGGCTGGGGTTTCGTGATTGCCACATTAAACCCGATCTGGTGTTAATCTACAGAATAACCAATGAGACTTTGCAACTTGCACGCATTGGTTCCCACAGCGACCTTTTCTAGCTGCTATTCCTAAGTGCCTTCATGCTGCTGTGACTGCAGGCCAAAAGCGTGCAGCACCTGTTGCAGCGCCGGCAGCCAGCTGTGCTGCAGCTTTGCCAGCTCATCTTCAGACAACAGCAGGGAAGCAGCATTCCAGCGCAGGGTAAAGGGGCTGATTTTGGCTTGCTGCACCCTTCCAGCGGTATCCAGTAGCAGGGCCTGCAGCACAAAATCGTGCTGGTAATCCCCATGGGCATCCGCTTCCAGCCACTGATCAAAATCGGCGACACTTAACTGCAGCATCAGCCAATGGCTGACGCCCAGCTCATCCGAAAGTGCACCCAGTAAACGGCGGGTGGGTTTGATATCAAGGTTAAAACGATCTTCGCGCTCGAAGATTGAGCTTTGTGGATTCCAGTTCATGACCAATAGATAGCGGGAGTCATCTGTGGCCTGAGCAGTTAGGTACCCTTCGAGTTGCCAGGCCGAAGAAGCGTCCCATGCCCAACTAACGGGCATTGGTTTCAGCGTGCATGGCTCTGGGGTTGGAAAAGCACAATCCAGATAGTTGTAGCGAGTAGCACCATGAATAAAACGAAACTGCTCGATGGTGCCCAAAAAATATCTGGCTTGTGCTCACGATCCCATGGCAATTGGTTGTTCAACTGTGGCGCCTTAGCCAAGGTCGAGTGCAGCTCAGTCGTTATCTGCGATTGAAGCTGCGTCAGTAGGGATGCATTCACAACAGCCCCATAAGAAGATGAAGCTTTGTATAAGGTTGTGCCGCGGTATTTTTTGTTGTCTTTTCTTTGAAAGATGCGGGTGGTTGGGTGACTGTCGATCAGCCGTGGATCCAAAGATACAGGCAACAGGCCGACATGTGTCAGCTGGTTTGTGGTCATGATCCAATGTGGTGCGCTTTCATCGCTTTGCAGGGCACGGTATACCCGATATTTGTCTAGCCAGCCGTTTGGATCTTCATCCCAGTTGTAGTGGTTAAAATCTATCGTGCTGCAGGCTGCAAGGCTTGCAGTGAAGAGCAGTATCAGAAGGTTGCATCGAATTGTATGGGCCATTAGTGCATCCCTTTGATGGTCAATTGTAAGTTGGCAAATAGCTGAAACAACGCCTGAAAGGCAGGGCAGGCTGCATTGTGCTCACACTCAGTAATGCTTTGGCGGATATCACCTGCATTCAGTTGATACCATATCCTGCGATCACTGCGGGTTAATGATGACCAGAACAAGCCGTCATCGTAATAGCTGGTCCCGGCCTGAAAGCCTTCCGTTGCAGCGGCAATCACTTCCCCTTGTCGGTCAATCAGCACCGCCTGGTAAGCCAGCGATTCAAAAAACTCAGTCCCCAGTCTGGCTTTTTCGCCCCGCCCCTGCCAACTGCTTTGTGTCAGGTAGGGCGGTATGCTGCCTCGGGGAACCAGGGTATTGCGGCCAATAAAAAGTAGCAACAGACTGTCTGTCGCCTGGTACTGTGGTTGCTTCATTGCCTCAGCAAAAGCGGTACTTGCCCCCCAGGCCAACAGATAGTTGTGCTGCTTTTCGGCATTATGAGACAGCTTTAGGCCTGGGTAATGCTGATTATGCACCGCAGGGGGCGGCAGCACCGCAAGATCGGTATGCTGCTGCAGCCATCGTTCTGTCATCTGCTGCAATGACATCAGCAGCTCAGCGGTAAAGGCAACGTCAACTATCCGATCATCAGAGAAAGTGTTTATCAGAACCGGTAAGCGGCTGGCCTGAATACCATCAGGCATCGGCAGGTTGCGCAGCACAAAGGGCGCCCTGGCGTTTTCCACCGAGCAGAGGGTGCTTTTGCCGCAACGAACCCGTTCATCGGCCAGTGCAGGAGCTGTACTAAAAGCAAACAGGGTAAGTGCAATAAACAGGTTGTAACTCATGGTACTAAACTCGCAATACGGCAGGCGCGGGATTATAACGTAGAGAAACCAATGTTAATATTGAGTCGCTCTGCAGTTGCAGCTGTCCTGTGTTGGACTTTTGTTGTGCAAGTTACCGAGAAAAACACCACTTGCAGCTTAGCTTAAAAGCCCCGGCTCTTGCTGATGCTGTAAAGCCTCTGTTTGTGTACTAAAGATGCAACGGTAGACATCACAATTAATTACAGTCTAATCCTGCAAGGTAGGATAGTGTGATCCGGCAACGAGGTGATTCGGAGAAACATCATGTGGCGTACTTTTTTTCCATGCTTGGGCTTTATTCTGCTGCTATCTGCTTGTGGTTCGGATCCGGATGCGGAGATTTCCCCGCCCCAGGAAGCACCTTTTACCTTTCAGCATCAGGGGTTAACCGGCATCACGGTCAATCGCCTCTATCAGCAACAGGACTGGCTATTAGCTGCCACCAGCGATGGACTTTACCTTAGTCATGGCGATGGCAGTTGGCAGCAAGCCGGTTTGGCGGGTTACTCCCTGTTCGATGTGGTTGCCATTACCGAGCAGCACTTTATGGCCAGCAGCTACCGGCAGGATGACGACGGCTATTTCCACTATCTGTTATTCGAAAGCTACAATGCCGGCGGCGATTGGCTGGAAGTCAAACACCAGTTTGGTTTTGCCGGGGAGGAAGAAGGCATATACGGCTTGCTTTATGATGCAGAAAAGAGCCGTTTGTATGCTTCCGGGATAGAGGTACTGGCCTATTCGGATGACTTTGGCCTGAGCTGGCAAATCATCCATGGTTTTTGGGGCGGTTTTGGTCAACCTAAGTCGGCCTTGGCTTATCATGCGCAGCACAACGAACTCTGGTACGGCGGCCAGGGTGCCATGGAAAACCCTGTGCTTTTTCAGGTACCGCTTGATGGCTCTGAGGCCACCATCTACCCGACATTATTTCCAGCTCCTGCAGTCGTCTACGGTATCCGTTTTGTACCCAATGATGCCGATACGCTGTACATCAGTGGCGAAGGCGGTATCGTAAAATCGACCGATTATGGCAATCACTGGCACAATCTGCTCGGCGATGTCGATTACCGCTTTTATTACGATCTGGCGATTGATCCTGCTGACCCGCAGCGACTCTTTACGGCAGGCTGGGATAAAAAGTTTGATGAGCCTCAGCCGCTTATTTTGGAGTGGTCGTACGATGGCGGTGCCAAATGGCAACGTTATCAGTACCCGGCCGCGGCGAGCTTCTATGGCGGTGTGCGTAGTATGCTGCTGGTACAAGAGCAAGATGCCACTGTGCTTTATCTTGGGTTATGGCGGGGCGGTATTATGCGGGTCACACCGCGCTGAGCATTCCCGCTTTGTTATACTCTGTAGATGCAGCGCCTTACATCCAACCCTTACCACTGCTTTGGCTGTGGTAGAGGAAGGTATTTGCGATTTTATCGGCGTCCGGTGCGGGCATATAGGGCACGGTCAGGCTGCCGGAAGCAAACACCAGTTGCAGGTGCATCAAACCGGCGCGACGCATCAGCCAGTGTTGTTGGCGGCTTAATTGCTGCAGTTTGTACAGTGGCAGGCAGTAATAATCCACCCCGATCACACCGCGGCGCAGGTAGAAGTAGTGCTCATCCACTGCATAGCCAAAGCGGTGCCAGCGCAGCAGTAAAAGCCCCAGCAACAGCGCAAATAGTGGCAGTAACAGATTGGCCAGCAGCGCATCGTCCGGGCGCAATGCCCATTGGCTGAAGACCAGTGCCGGCAACCAGAACAGCAACAGTGAGGGCAGTAAAAAGCGCCAGTTCACTGCTGAAAAGGCGGTGCCACTGACGTTTTGGTCGGGCATGGCCTCCGTCATCAGAGCTCCGGCTTGCTCTGGCTGCAATGCGGGTACCATGATTTTGCCGTGACCGGCATGTCCCTGCGCCGCAGCCATGGGCATGGATTGCACCTGTTCGTAGTGCAGATTGCAGCGGCCAAAGAGTTTATCCAGCCAGTCTTGTTGCAACTGCAGCCACTGCAAACGCGAGGGGCGCATGCTGATTTCATGGCGGGTAAAAAGGCCGCTACGCCGGATATAGCGCTTTTCGCTGCGCGTCAGGGTAAAACCATAGTAACTCAGTACTGCCGCTGCAATCGAAAACAAGGTGATCAACAGCATGATCATCAGGGTTAAGGTGAGCACTGCCAGTCCCAGCCAAAACCAGGATTGCTGCTCCGGATTAAACCAGTGGGCGATATCCAGCCCGAACCGTTGCAACAAGTCGCCTGCCAGGTTGCTAAGTCGGTTGTAAAAAGGGGCCGCCAGGCCAAGTGCCAGCAGTACCCGGTTATTGCTGATACCGTACAGCACCAGATCGCCGACCGAACGCTGACATAGCAGCTGTTCGTCCTGAGTGGGGGCCGCTACCGGACTCTTTGTGACCATGCTGGTTTCGGCGGCCGGGGCTGGCTCTGCTGGTGCTTGCGCCTGGTGAACTTCCTGCTGTCGCTGGCTGGTATAAATCGCTTGTTGCAACTCAGTAGCCAGTGCTTTGGGTAAAGCCGCCAATTGAGCTTCCTGTTGCCTGGAGCCGGCGGTATCGAGTTGCAGGCACAGATGGCCGGTTGGGCGGTAGTACAGAGGTTGCAGCAAGCGCACATTCTGAATGCGGCTAAAGGGCAAATTGAGCTGGGTTTTTCTGAGTACACCGGAGCGGATCTCCACCGTATTACCATGCACCCGAAAACGAAAGGCTAGGTAGCGCAGCAAAGCAATCAACAGCAACAGGCCAATCAGTGCCAGAAGGCCGAGGGCAAAATAGCCGGGCTGGCGCTTGATGCCCTGATAAAACACCAGCAAAGTTGGTGCTAAATAAGCAAGATTGCCAAAGACAGCTTTGAGCAGCCGCAGCGCAAAGTACAGCAGGGCAATGGGTGATACTCGTTGCCAGTGAGTCAGCGACCGTAAAACCGGGGTGGTGGTCGCACTGGCGTGTGGTTCAGTCATGCTGGCGGTTATCCTTATGCTGCAGGATAAATTGACGGATCTTCTTGGCTTCAATCAGCGGCAAGCCGGGGATTTCGAAGGTATGCATGGCGCCACCGGCACTAAATACCTGCAAGGTGGCAAGGCCAGCCCGTCGTTCAATCGGACCGCGCTTGAGTTCGATGTGCTGAATACGCAAAATCGGCTGGGTGACGCTTTTCTCAAACAGCAAGCCACTGTGAAAACTGATATCGTGTTCGCGTAGAGCATAGCGCTTACGCGGATAGGCCAGCAAACAGTACAGAGTTTTCCATAGACTGGCGGCAACCAACAGGCCGGCAAAACCCAGCAGCAGCTTATGATTCGACTCATCCGGTTGCCAGAACGGTTGCAGCCAGTAGGTCAGCGACAATAGCACCAGCAGGAATGTTACGCAGCTATTGAGCCAAAAGGCCAATCGGTTGTAACGGGGCGACAGCGGCTGCCATGTCAGTTGTTGCAGCTCTGGCAACAGGCTGGGTGGCAGCGGTGCATTCTGAAAAGGCGTTGCGTCGGATGAGCTGCTAGCCATACGGCAGTGTTCCATTTACCATAAGTACGCCGAATGGTAACTGAATTTAGTGCTGCCGACTATGGCTTTTCAAAGGGCGAAGGTTGGGTTACTCCGCCTCCACCACCCAGGGCCGGATCAATTGAAACAGTTCACGAAAGGCTTTCGGTGGCTGCTGTTTCTGTTGCTCTTTTTGCGCCTGACGGATCAGCTGACGCAGCTGCTGCACGTCTACCTCCGGGTACTCGGCAACAAAGGCGGTGACGGCATCTTTTTCTGCCAGCAGGCGATCGCGCCATTGTTCCACCAGATGAAACTTGCGGGTAGCCGCCTGGTTGGTATTGCGGATCAGCGCCAGCGCCTGCTCAATCGGTTCGATATCCCGGCTGCGCATTAAACGGCCAATAAACTGGATATGGCGACGCAGCGCTTCGCGCTTGCTGGATAGCTTGTCGGCCAGCAGCAAAGCATCTTTCAATTCGTCGTCCATCGGAACTTTGGCACGGGAGGCCGGTGCCAGTGCTACCAGCTCTTCGCCCAGTTTTTGCAAGGCTTCCATTTCGCGCTTTACCTGGCTCTTGCTCTTTAGTTCTTCGTCTTCATCCCAGTCGCCGTGGAGAAATTCTGTCATCTTGTCACTTATCTGAGTACACTATATGCCATCATTATAACGTATCGCGGTGGGAAAGAGCAGCGCCTTGCAACGAGCCTGCTCTTTATTGCAATAACGAGGGGCTATGCAAGCATCACAGCAGCACATACAGCAAGATATCCAGCAGGAAATTGCGGAAGTTAAAGAAGCGGTCAGCCAGGTTCTGGCGCATGCCAAACAGCTGGGCGCCAGCAGCGCTGAGGCGTCGATGAGCCGTACCCGCGGCCTGAGTGTCGAAACGCGCCATGGCGAGGTGGAAACACTGGAGTTTAATCAGGATGGTGGCCTTGGTATCAGTTTGTACTTTGGTCAGCGCAAAGGTTCGGCGTCTACTGCTGATCTCAGCCCGCAAGCGCTGAAGCGTGCGGTTGAAGCCGCGGTCGATATTGCCCGCTATACCTCGGAAGATCCCTGCGCCGGTGTCGCCGAAGCTGCCTGGCTGGAGTTTAACCCGCCAGAGCTGGATTTGTTTCACCCGCACCAGGTGGATACCAGCGACGCCATTGCCAGCTGTGCTCGCGCTGAGCAAGCGGCATTTGATTACGATAGCCGTATTGTTAATTCCGAAGGGGCGTCGTTTTCATCGCATCAGGGCATCAAAGTCTATGGCAACAGCCATGGCCAACTGGTAGGGTACCCCAGCAGCCGGCACAGCATCAGCTGTGTGATGATCGGTAAAACCGAGCAGGACATGCAGCGTGATTACAGCTACAGCGTGCACCGTGACTTTGCCAAATTGCTCAGCCCGGAGCAGGTGGGCCGTGAGGCGGCAGCAGAGACCATTGCGCGGTTGGATGCGCGCCAGGTACCTACCGAGAAGGTACCGGTGATTTTCCGCGCGGATATTGCCAGCAGCTTGTTTGGCCATCTGGTCAGTGCCATCAGTGGTGGCAGCATCTACCGCCAGTCCAGTTTTTTGCTGGATAAGTTAGGCCAGCGTATTTTCCCGGAGCATCTGAACATCATTGAGCGGCCTCATCTGCTGCAAGGGCTGGCATCCAGTCCTTTTGATGCGGAAGGGGTGAAAACCCGCGACTTAGCCGTGATTGAGCAGGGCGTACTGACCAGCTGGTTGCTGACCAGTTACTCGGCCCGCAAACTGGGCCTTGCCAGTACCGGCCATGCCGGCGGTATTCACAACTGGCTGGTACAGCATGGCGAGCAGGATTTAGCGGCCCTTTGTCAGCAAATGGGCCGGGGCCTGTTGGTGACCGAACTGATGGGCCAGGGAGTGAACACCGTTACCGGTGATTACTCGCGCGGTGCCGCAGGTTTCTGGGTCGAAAACGGTGAAATCCAGTTCCCGGTGGCTGAAGTGACCATTGCCGGTAACCTGACCGAGATGTTCCAGCGCATTATCGCCATCGGCAAGGATGTGGATGTGCGCGGCGGCGTGCAAACCGGCTCGGTGTTGATAGAGTCGATGCAGCTGGCTGGCAATTAACGGGTACAGTGCCAAACGCAGGCCCGCGTGAGCGGGTCTGCAGCAGGCAACCGATAGGCAGGCCTTCAGGCCAGCACCGAATCGAACAATTGCAAAAAAGTGGGCGCAGGGGTGACTTCAAGTGGTAGCTGCAGGCGCTTTGCAATCACCTCACTGCTCAGTACGCCGCGGATCTGATGACTGTCGCGCTCCAGCACCAAACAAAATGCTTCTCCCTCCCGTTGCAAGGTATGCAGTACATCCCCTATCTTACTGTGTGCTACATCCTGATAGGCCAGGGCTTTTAATTTGGTGCGTGGCAGCATCAGATCACGCACGGTGATCTCATCCCGTGCATCGCCCATCACCACCCGGCGCATAATGCTTTGTGCCGATAATTGCTGTGGGCTAATCAGTCCAACCAACTCCTCATCTGCATCTACCACCAGTTTCAGATGGCTGTGCTCGCGTTCCAGCATCATTAGCGCATCGGTGGCCAGGGTATCGGCTTCCAGCAAACTAGGCTGGTGCTGCTGAAAATCGGTGAGCCAGCTGATGGCCGGTGTATTCAGTTCGTGCGAATTACATTCATTGGGTTGTACCAGATGATCGTTGGCATCCAGTGGGTAAAGGGTCAGGTGTTTCATGGTCAATCCTCCGCAGCAACCGTTTCGGCTGATGCAACAAAGCAGTTAGGCTCCTTGGTCGGAGCAAAAAAATGACTGTTGTGTTAGCAGGATAAAACCGGTGGGGCTCTGGCAGGGTTAGGATTGCGTGTGGCAGCCAGCTCAACAGTATTGGTATGGTTCGCCGTTTGTTGCAAGCATGCCAACAACGATGGCGTGACGTTTAGGGTTGCAGCGTCATGGTCATCGTGCGAGTCGGCGTGCTGCAGCCAGTCGCTGTTGTGCTGCAATAATGCAGCGCTGCAGTCCTGCAATGGCAGCAGGGAGGCTTCGCTGCTGGCATAAGGTTGCGACTGGCTAAAGCCAGTGACCAGCAACAACAACCAAAGCGAACGGATCAACTGCATCAATGCTTCGCAAAATAGCTAAGGGTAGATCCTAAGATGGCGGTTGTGCCGAAAAAAGGCAAGGGGGGGACGTCAAAAAAACTGCGCGATGCGGTAGTTGGCGGTTGGCGCTACTTTGTTAAAAGCGACAGGCCGCAAGCGCAAGCTTACGGCTGTGCTGCTTTATGCTTACTTGGCTTGCTGCTCGTCATGGCCAATTTTATACAAAAAGTACACTGCGTAAAAAATGCAGAGGCCAATCACAATGGCGAGGCCAGTAAAGGAAATAAAGATCACCGGATCGGATATAAACTCTTGCCACAGGTTCATGGGATGCTCCTCCTGTCTGATAACTGCATTCAGTGTAGAAGCAAGTGGCTGGGCAAAAACTGACCTGGATCAAGCTTTGCAAATGGTGTGGTTTTTCGTAAAGTCGTTTTTGATGCAGATCAAACAACAGGCTTTTGATCCGCTCCATCTTCGGATGCTTTGTTGATTGCGTGTGTTTTGCGAAGGGTTGCCAGCAGATTGCAAGCCAGAAAACGTCCTTCAGCATTCAGTTGGTGGTAATGACGAAGCAGTTGATCAAGTTGAGGATCTGCCTCAATAGCGGTATAAGGGCTTGCTGTTTCCCGAGTGAGGTACTCTTGCTCTTCTGCCATGCGATAGAGCTCTGATAGTTGAATCAAGAGCGCTTTACTTATCGCCTCTAACAGTTCCAACGATGGCCGTTGTTCGTTCCGCTCTATTCGGGATAGATTGCCGGCATCCGTTTCTGCAGCATAGGCAATATCCTCCAGGGTCTTGCCTAGCATTTTTCTTCTTTTTCTCAGTATGTTGCCGATTTTCATCAAGCGATTGTCGGTTGTTAAGAAAGGCTACACAAGGCGAGTTTTACAAAAAAGTAATAGATAAATTGCGCTTGGCGCAATATGATGGTTGAATATCAATCAACGCCCGTTCAAGAGACGGTACTATTAGGGAAATCTATGGATGATGTTGAACGATGTCAGATGAAAGCCATCATCAGTTATATGAAGTCGACAGACTTGTCTGCTGGGAAAGAAGAGCTGGCGTATATTGATTTGCAAGACCCGCCAGAGTTTATTATTGAAACAGGAGACGAGGGAACCTGGGTGACCATTGCAATTCCAGCTGAACATATGGATAGACTGGTTGAAAGCTGGTGTCGGCAGCGCCAGTTAAATAGCGGTCATCCACGAACAATCGCACGCAAACGTAGCTAGTGACGGCATCGGAGTAGCCGTAGCAATCAGCCATTACTGATGCTGTGAATAGTCTGCCTGAGTTGCTGCACTAGGTTGCTGGTGTTAGTTACTACGCCAATGCCGTTGAGCGACAGGTACTGTTCAAGTAACTGAGGCTGGAGCAGGCTTTCCTTTGGCTTTGGCTTCGGGCAGGCGGCCAGCAGCGCTTGTTGCTCCAATTGCTCTGCTGCCAGCTCGGCTTGCAGCAAGGCCGCTTTTATGGTTGGCTGTTCACTTAACTGGCGGCGTAACTGGCGAATGGGCAGGGTATACTGCTGATTAGCTGGCAGCACCGCCTGATGCAGCCGGGCTATCTCTGCTGCAGACCAGTACCAGTGTTGTTGCTCTGCATAAAGCAATAACAGCAGCAGATTGACATTGGCACCCCAGTCATCCTGCAACTGGAGCAAAGGCTGCTGTATAGTTGGATAGCACTCAAGACAAAATTGCCAGAATTGCTCAGTAGTCGGTAACTTAGCCATGTTGCTGCCAGAAGGCTTGCTCGGTTTGTTCCAGCTCATCCTGCAGCAAGAACCAGTCTTCTTCTACCTGAGCCAGGCTTTTGCTGGCATTGGCCTGTTCGGCCAGTCGCTCTGTCAGTTCCGCCTTGCGCGCTGCTTCGTACAGCTCTGGCTCGGCCAGTTGTTGTTCCAGCAAAGTTAGCCGGGCCGTTAACTGCTCTTGTTGGGCTTCGGCCTGCTCCAGCTTTTTTTTCAGTGGCCTAAGCAGATTACGCAGCTCGGCTTCCAGTCGTTTTTGATCTTTGCGTTGGCTGACACTGTCTGGTTTTGGCTCTACCTGGTTGTTTTGCTTGCGGCTGTCTTGCTGCAACCATTGGTAATAATCCTGCAAATCACCGGCAAAAGGGGCGACCTTGCCATCTGCCACCAGATAAAACTCATCGGTGGTGCTGGTTAGCAAGTGGCGATCGTGCGACACCACCACAATGGCGCCTTCAAAGTCCTGCAGCGCCATCACGATGGCTTCGCGCATATCCAGATCCAGGTGGTTGGTTGGCTCATCCAGCAGCAGTAAATTTGGGCGTTGGTACACCAGCAAGGCCAACACCAGCCGGGCTTTTTCACCACCGGAAAAAGGTGCACAGGGCTCCAGCGCTTTATCACCATGAAAACCAAAGCCACCGAGAAAATCACGCAGGCTTTGCTCGCTGGCGGCAGGGTCTAGCCGTTGCAATTGCAGCAAGGCTGAGTCGCTTGGGCGCAGCGTTTCCAGCTGGTGCTGGGCAAAATAACCCAGACTGATGCCGCTGGCGGTCCAAAGCTCACCGGCCTGGGCTGGAAGATTGCCTGCCAGGTGTTTGATCAGCGTTGATTTACCGGCACCGTTACGGCCCAGTAAGCCAATGCGGCTGCCCGGCAGCAACTGAAAGTTGATGTTGTGCAAAATGGTGTGATCGCCATAGCCCAGTTGTACTTTTTCCAGCTTCAGCAGCGGGTTTGGTAAGGCTTTGGGGGGGCGAAACGAAAAACTAAAGGGCGAGTCGACATGGGCTGGCGCCAGCATCGTCATGCGCTCTAAGGCTTTCACCCGGCTTTGCGCTTGCTTGGCTTTGGAAGCTTTGGCTTTGAAGCGGTCGATAAACTGCTGCAAATGCGCCACTTGCTGCTGCTGTTTCTCGAACATGGATTGCTGCTGAGCCAGCCGCTCGGCGCGTTGGCGCTCAAACTGGCTGTAATTGCCCTTGTACAGTTGCACTTGTTGGCGTTCAATGTGAATAATGCTGTCAGTGACGGCATCCAGAAAGTCGCGGTCGTGACTGATCAGCAATAAGGTGCCATCGTAGCTTTGCAGGTACTTTTCCAGCCAGAGCACGGCATCCAAATCCAGGTGGTTGGTCGGCTCATCCAGCAGCAAGAGTTGCGAGGGCTTCATCAGCGCTCGCGCAAGGTTCAATCGCATACGCCAACCACCGGAGAAGGATTTCACTGCCTGCTGTTGCATGGCGCCATCAAACCCCAGTCCCGCCAACAAAATGCCGGCTTTGGCCTCAGCGCTGTAGCCGTTTAGCTGTTCAATCTGTTGGTGCGCTGTGGCCAGCAGCTCGCCATCGCCGCCTTGTTTCAATAACTGCAGTAAAGGGTAGAGGGCTTCATCACCCTGCAATACATACTCCATTGCCGGGCAGTCCAGTGCTGGTGTTTCCTGCGCTACTGTCGAGATTTCCCAACTGGCCGGGATGCTCAGCTCTCCGGCATCGGGGGCCAATTGGCCCAAAAAACAGGCAAATAAGGACGACTTGCCGCAGCCATTGGCACCAATAATGCCAATTTTCTGGCCGGGGAAGATGGTCAGGTTGGCATCGCTGAACAGGGCTTTGCTGCCGCGGCGTAGTTCAAGTTGTTGCAGTTGGATCATGAAAGCATCTCGGTTGCGGGCTGGCACAAAGCAGGCAGTATACCTGAAGAGGGGGCTGCTCAGCGAGTACAGTGGGTGACCGTGCTGATCATTTCTGTGGCTACTGATGTATAATGGCCAGAGTTCACTGATCGAGAGTTTTATGGATACCCGCAAGAAAAAGCGCTTTATCGCCGGCGCAACCTGCCCCAAATGCCATGCCATGGACAGCATGATGCTGTTTTTAGAGCACAATGTAGAAAAGGTGGAGTGCGTACACTGCGGCTACCAGATGACCCAGCCGGATGCGAAGGTGAGCAAGGCAGCAGGCAGCAGTGAGCAATTGATTGGGGTTTTTAAGCCGGATTAACCTGTTAGTAATGCGGCGGCGGTGGCTCCTGATCCTGCGGCATCATTTCATCCTGCTCCTGCCGCTGCAATTGCTTCGCCAGCAGCAGTACCTGCTGCTGCAGTACCTTAATTTGCTTCTGGTGCTCCAGCAACTCTTTGCTCAGGTGCTGCATGGCATCATCCTGAAAAGCAATCTTACTTTCCAATTCAATAATATGAAGTTCGACTTTGTCGTGTTCTGAGGTGCTCATAATGTGATTCGCTTTGTTCGCGGTGCTGAAGTCTACGCAACCCGCTTAGTCCTTGTCCAGTTGGATTTGCCAGACTTCAGCCAAACCACTGGAGCTTTCACTAATCAGTTGATTGGGGCCAAAAAAGGCGACTGCATGCACGGCCGCGCTGGGTGGCCGGCTGCCGACGCGGGGCGAGACCCGCCAGCGCTGCAATTCCCGGCCCGTTTGTACATCCCATAAGGCTAAGTTGCGGCTGGGGGCACCAGTGGCCAGCCAGCGGCCATCGTCGCTAAAGCGCACGGCACTGAAAATTTGCTGGCGGGCGGTAAATTGCAGCCGGCTCACCAGCTGACCGGTCTGAATATCCCAGATTTGCGCTGTGCTTTGGCTATCGGCGGTAAAGGCAAAACGGCCTTGCGGGTCCAGCGCTACCTTGGTGACCCGGCTTGGGTGCGGAAAGCTGTGAATGATCTGGGCAGTCTCGGTATTCCACAAATAGGCCATGTAATCGTTGCCACCGGTCAGGGCAAAGCGACCATTGGGCGATAAATCGACGCTGTTGATGCGCTCACTGTGGCCGAGAAACTCCAGCCGGCGGCCACTTGCAAAGGTTATGTGTTGCACACCGCCATTGCCTTTGCCAATTAACAGATGCTCGGCATTGTGCGAAACGGCAATATCACGCACCGAGGATTCATCCAGTTGCCAGTAGCCAACATTCTCGCCATCGGCAATACGCCATAAGGCAAAGTTGGTGCGGTCGGCACTGAGCACATGGCTGTTGTTCGGGCTAATCGCCAATGCGAACACAATGTTTGCATCGGCATCACGATGGTTCCATTGATACATTAAGCCTTCGCGCTCAGTATCCCAAATGGTAATGCCATGCTGCACCGACGATTGCACCGCATAGCGGCCATCGCTGGAGATGGCTGCTGCATAGGTTGCTTGAGCTGCATGCTTCCACTGCTGTATCGGGGTGGTTTCCACCCGGCTACAGGCGGCTGTTATCAGCAAAAACAGGAAAATTGGCAGATATTTGCTGTGATGGCTTAACCTCATCTCCACAAACCGTTAGTATAGGATGACGATTAAAATCATAACACAGTGTGCAGCTTAGGCTGCCCGATTTGGAGAAAATAATGCGCGTAACAACCAAACTCAGCCTGGTGGCTGCATCCATCCTTGCTTTGTCTGCCTGTCAACCCGCTCCAACGGAAGGTCCGGTGACACTGGAGACGGACACTCAGCAGCAATCCTACAGCTTTGGTGTCTCTGCCGGTTACTATATTGAGAATGCAGTGGCTGAGCATCAGGCTATGGGCATTGATCTGGATGCCGATCTGATTGTACGTGGCATGAAGGATGCGATTGCTGGCAAAGCCATCGTAACAGAGGAAGAGATCCAGCAGCACCTGACTGCGCTGGATAAAAGCTTCCGGGAAAAGCAAGAGCAGCAAGCGGAAGCCGCAGCTGCTGAAGTTTTGGCGGCAGGTCAGGCGTATCTGAACGAAAATGCCAGCAAGGAAGGGGTGCAAGTGACGGAGTCTG
The DNA here is from genome assembly GCF_036327005.1 of Alkalimonas mucilaginosa. Lineage (NCBI taxonomy): Bacteria > Pseudomonadati > Pseudomonadota > Gammaproteobacteria > Alkalimonas > Alkalimonas mucilaginosa. The sequence goes on along the minus strand of NZ_JAUGZK010000018.1, from coordinate 18,862 downwards.
GCCTGCAGTACGAAGTACTGGAGCAAGGTGATGGTGCTAAGCCTGCTGCTACGGATACCGTAAAGGTGCATTATCAGGGATCCTTGCTGGATGGCACGACCTTTGACAGTTCCTACGAGCGTGGTGAACCGATTGAATTCCCATTAAACCGGGTTATTCCAGGTTGGACTGAAGGTGTGCAATTGATGAATGTTGGTTCTAAGTTCCGCTTTACCATTCCGTCTGAACTGGCTTACGGTACCCGCGATATGGGCGTGATCCCACCGAACAGCGTGCTGGTGTTTGAAGTGGAATTGCTGGATATCAAGACCGCCACTGAATAAAGCGGTATTTGTCTACAAAAAGGGCAGCTTTACAGCTGCCCTTGCTATTTTGGCCTGGAAACTTATCAGGCTGTGGTTTGCTGATCGCTGTGTTTATGATGCAGGGTATGGATCAACTCGTCTTCCAGCTCAAAGCGCCCTTCCAGCGCTTGTCCCAGATCGGATAGTTCCAGATCAAAGGCGCCACTTTGCCGGGTGCTGAAATGCTCGGCGTATTTATCGTTAAACTCGAGCGCCAAGTCGGTTGATACGGCAATTTTAGGATACAAGCGATTGGCCAGTTGGCGGCTGTCGGTGCCGTTGACAGCACATTCAGATACGATCTGCTCATACACCTCAAAATGACCGGCAGAGAGGTAATCCATCAGCAGTTGACAGAACTCTTGCACTGCTTCCTGACTTGGTTTGGCGCGCTGTTTGTCATCAAAGGGCGGTAAGCCTGCCAGTTTGCAGTAACTGATAATCAACTGCTGGCGTTCTGTCAGCCAATGATCGATTGCGGTTAAAGCGCCGCCCCACTTTTGTTGTGCTGCCTGAACCCGCCTGTACATGACTTGCTCCTTACCCTGTCTGGTCTTTGGTCTACTTAAAAGAATTCAGCTGCTAAAATCAATGGTTTTTTCATTGGTCTGAACTCTTTGACCATTTATCATACCCCCAGTCAGGCAACAGGCCAACCATTGTTGCCAAATGTTCCTAAAATGAGGATGGAGTATGATCAGTCACAGCTTACCGCTCAAGGCAGAGACTCATGGCTACTGGCTGGTAGTAAATCAGCAGAAAATTTACTGGCCACCAACACAGCATGGTTTGCACTACAGCAGCATGGCGGAGCTGGTGCCATTCTTTGGTGAACCAGAGCAAAGCGGCACGCTAGGCCTGTTTAATGGTAAGCCGGTGTATTATTGGGTGCTCAATGACCAGCGACAGGATGAAGAAAACTGGCTGAATCCCCGGCAATTACTGCAACAGGGTGAAGCGGTGTTTGAGCTGGCGGCCCGGGCTGTGCAGGTAGCGCTGTTTTTACAAACACATCGTTACTGTGGCCAATGCGGCTCGGCCATGCAACTGGTAAGCTGGGAACTGGCGGCTTTGTGCCACCGTTGTGGTCATCGCTGTTACCCGCGTATTGCCCCTTGCGTACTGGTGGCTGTGGTGAAAGACGATCAGTTGTTGCTGGCGCGATCCAGCCGGCACAAAGCGGGCTTTTTCTCTATTCTGGCCGGTTTTGTCGAGTCCGCCGAAACGCTGGAACAAGCCGCGGTGCGTGAAGTAAAAGAAGAAGTGGGCATTGATATTGACCAGCTAGAGTATGTCGGCAGCCAGCCCTGGCCCTTCCCCCATTCACTGATGACTGGTTTTATTGCTCGTTATGTCGGCGGTGCGATTCGGTGTCAGCCGAATGAAATTGAAGAAGCGCATTGGTTTGATTTAGCTGCTTTGCCAGAGGTACCACCGCTGCAAACGCTATCCGGGCAAATGATTGAACAAGTGAAGCAGCGAATCGCAGGCAATAAAAAAGCCACTTAACGTGGCTTAAATCACTAAGTGCTTGAAAACACAAGGTGATTAACAGGTCCCGTGAACGGGCTTCTTTATTCTTATTCTTCACTAGCGCCCTCATTTTATAGCAGATGTATTTTCAGCATACAAGCATCTTTTTGAACTTTTTTTGTGATATTCAGTCTGCAGTCAGTTTGATTCGGATCAGTATTCGAGCTAGAGCCCACTGGCTAGCAATGCTAAGATAACAGCATTCTTATTTGGATTGATGACATCATGCAATTAAAAAACGATCGTTACCTGCGCGCACTGTGCAAAGAACCTGTAGACCGTACCCCTATCTGGATGATGCGCCAGGCTGGCCGTTATTTGCCGGAGTACCGTGCGACCCGGGCTCAAGCCGGTGATTTTATGTCATTGTGCAAAAACCCTGAGCTGGCTTGCGAGGTCACCTTGCAGCCGCTGCGCCGTTACCCGATGGATGCGGCGATTTTGTTCAGTGATATTCTGACCATCCCGGATGCCATGGGCTTAGGCCTTTATTTTGGTGCAGGTGAAGGGCCAAAGTTTGAGCGGCCAATCCGTGATTTTATGGATGTGGTGAATTTGCCTATCCCGGATCCTGAGCAGGAGCTGCGTTACGTGATGGATGCGGTGCGTACCATTCGCCGCGAGCTGAATGGCGAAGTACCACTGATTGGCTTCTCCGGCAGTCCCTGGACCTTAGCGACCTATATGGTCGAAGGTGGCAGCAGTAAAACCTTTAGCATCATTAAAAAGATGATGTACAGCGAGCCGGAAGTGTTGCATATGCTGCTGGATAAGCTGGCGCAGAGCGTCACCTCCTACCTGAATGCTCAGATCGCTGCTGGCGCTCAGTCCATTATGATTTTCGATACCTGGGGTGGGGTGCTCACGCCGCGCGATTACAAAGAGTATTCGCTCAGTTACATGCAGCAGATTGTCGATGGCCTGACCCGTGAGGCCGATGGCCGCAAGGTACCGGTGACCTTATTCACCAAAAATGGTGGTCTCTGGCTGGAGCAAATCGCCGCCACTGGCTGTGATGGTGTGGGCCTGGACTGGACCATGGATATCGGCCAGGCGCGCAAGCGCATCGGCGATCAAGTGGCGCTGCAAGGCAATATGGACCCGAATATTTTACTCGGTACGCCAGAGCGCATTCGCCAGGAAGTGCAGACCATCCTGGATGGCTACGGCCAGGGCACAGGCCATGTCTTTAACCTTGGCCATGGCATCACGCCGGATGTAGATCCGGAGCGGGTCAGTGTCTTTGTCGAGGCCGTGCAGTCGTTTAGCCCGACTTACCATATGAATACCGACGATTAAATTCAGTAAAACGCACAAAGCCTGGCAACTGCCAGGCTTTGTGCGTTTAGGGCAGCGCAAAACCTTAAAACAACCGGTTTAAGCCATTCAATGCTGCCACCCGGTAGGCTTCGGCCATGGTGGGGTAGTTGAAGGTGGTGTGCACAAAGTACTCGATGGTATTGCCGCCATTCTTTTGCATCATAATGGCCTGACCGATATGGACGATTTCTGCCGCCCGCTCGCCAAAGCAATGGATGCCTAAAATTTCTTTGGTCTCGCGGTGAAACAGCAGTTTCAAACTGCCGGCATTGGTGTTGGCAATTTGCGCCCGGGCCAGGTGTTTGAACTGAGCCCGGCCTACTTCGTAGGGAATGCGGGCAGCGGTGAGTTCCTGCTCGGTTTTACCAACCGAGCTGATTTCCGGAATGGTGTAAATGCCCACCGGGATATCGGTAATCAGCTGGCTTTCACACTGGCCCTTCACAATAGCGGTACCGACAATGCGGCCCTGATCGTAGGCAGCGCTTGCCAGGCTGGGGTAACCAATCACATCGCCCACCGCATAAATGTGCGGCACTTCGGTCTGGTAGTTGTCGTCGACCTTCAACTGGCCACGGCCATCGGCTTTTAGCCCCACCGCAGCCAGGTTCAGGCTGTCGGTATTGCCGGTGCGGCCATTGGCAAACAAAATGCAGTCGGCTTTCATTTTTTTGCCGGATTTTAAATGCAGCACCACCCCATCGTCGCGGCCTTCGATGCTGTCGAATTCCTCACCATGACGGATATTGATACCGGAATTCCAGAAGTGGTAGCTGAGCGAATCGGAAATCTCGCTGTCCATAAAGGCCAGCAGGCGATCGCGATTATTGACCAAATCGACCCGTACCCCAAGGCCGCGGAAAATCGAGGCGTACTCGCAGCCAATCACGCCAGCACCATAAATAATGACATGGCGCGGATCGTCACGCAGCGACAAGATGGTATCGCTGTCGTAAATCCGTGGGTGGTTAAAGTCGACAGAGGCTGGCCGGTAAGGGCGCGAGCCGCTGGCAATGACAATATTGGCGGCGCTTAGCACCTGCTTGGAGCCATCGGCTTCGGTGATTTCCAGTTGGTGCGGGCCAACAAAGGTGGCATCCGCATGAAAAATCGTCACCCGGTTACGGTCGTAAAAACTGCTGCGCAGTCGCACTTGTTTGCGAATAACACCGGCGGCGTGCTTTAAAATTTCATCAAAGGTCAGGTGTGTTTTGTTTTCATCCAGCTGAAACAACGGGTTTTCTTTGTATTCAATGTAGCGGCTGACGGAGTGGCGCAGCGCTTTGGAGGGGATGGTACCCCAATGGGTGCAGCCGCCACCGACCGACTGATAGCGTTCAATTACGGCGACCCGTTGGCCACTTTTGGCCAGACTCATCGCCGCCCCTTCACCGCCCGGGCCGGTGCCGATAATAATGCTGTCAAAGTCGTAGGCAGGGGTTTTTTGCTTGGTTTTTGTCGCCACAGGCGGCTCCATCTTAGCGAGTTTCAAAATTAGTATAACAATAGCCTGATTTGACACTGAAAAAAAGCCGACGAAGGTCGGTACGGTGGCTTTTATGCGGGCTATTGCCAAAACACAGTGCTCACGTAAAATCAGGTCAGGACTTTTTACATAACAAGAATAAACAGCATGGAAACCTTGCTAAAACACTGCGATAACTGCGGCACTGCTCTGGAAGGGGCCTTCTGCCATGAATGCGGTCAAGAGAAAAAGAGCTACATTCGCAACTTGACCGGGGTGCTGAGCGAGTTTTTTGGCGAATTTAGCAACTGGGACAGCCGTTTATGGCGAACCTTATGGCCGCTGTGGTTTCGACCTGGGTTTTTAACCCGCCGCTATGTGCAGGGACACAGGGTGCCTTATGTGCCGCCGCTGCGGTTGTATATTTTTACCTCGGTACTCACCTTTCTTATTCTGGCCCAGTTGGTCCCGCATCAGGCGATTGAAGACAGTTCTCACACCGATCCAGACAGCATTCTGATCGAAATTGAAGATGGCAGTAAGCTCACTCTTAGCGAGCTGATGCGGAAAATTGAAGCTGAGGCCCGTGGTGACGCAACAACAGAACCTGGCAATGAGCTGCCTCAGTTGCTTGGAGCGGAAAAGCTGCCCTATGCGTTGCCACTGCCTTTTCTTTCCGATGCAACCCAGCAGCGGGTTGATGAGCGTTTTAATGCCTTGATTGCCAGCCCCAAGCTCGCGATCAACAAGTTTTTTTCGCTGGCACCGCAAATGATGTTTTTGCTGCTGCCGCTGTTTGCCTTATTGCTGAAGCTGATGTACATCCGCTCCAACCGCTTTTACATGGAGCACCTGATCCTGGCGCTGCACAGCCACAGCTTTATTTTGCAAATGGGCGTTTTTGTGTTGCTGCTTGGCATGCTGCAAAGCAGCATCCCCTGGGCCTGGCTTGCCAGTCCGGTCGGTTGGCTGAAAACTGCTTTACTGTGGTGGATCCCTCTGTATTTGCTGCTGTGCCAAAAGTTTTACTACCAACAAGGGTGGGGTAAAACCCTGCTGAAATTCTGGCTAACCAGTTCCATCTACAATCTGACTTTCATCAGCGCTTTTCTGACACTGATTGTGCTCAGTGTGCTGTGGATGTAGGAATGCGCCGTATGTTTTTGGATAACAACGGCATCGCTATGCGTAAAAGCCAGGTTTACAGCTCGCTATGAAAGAGCTTCGCGCTTTTTTACTACTATTTGAAACCTTTATCGGGTTCTGTCTGCCCTTGTACTTGTGGGTTTTTGGGGTGATGATGAGCCCCTTGCTATTGTTAGCTTTGGTAGCTGAGGGAGCCTTTGAGCTGGTGTTGCCTTTGATTGCACTTGTGTTAGGGGCTTTTGGTGTCTGGGGAGTATTGCAGTTGATGATTAAAGTGCTTAGGCCCGATGCCCGGGTGGCAGCACCTGGGATCTTACTAAGATACATTGCCTGTGGTCTGGTCGGGCTGCTGCTGGCGTCAGTTTTTATTGGCCCGCCACCCATGAGCCTGGTTTTGATGCTTGCTCCACCCATTGTGGTTTCTGCTCACTTTTTATATTTGAGCCGGCAGTATCTGTGGCCGAAGACTGCACCGTCACAGCGGTAACGGTGCTAACGCAATCTCAACGGATAAAATAGCCAACAGTGCGCCACTCATCCTGTTCGAAGCTTAATGTCAGAGTTTCAATGGCTGCAGCTTTGTGTTCAAACTGGCTTTGTAAGGTCAGGATCAGGTAACGGCCATCCGGTGCGCCGGGCAAAGAGCTGTGCTCTTGTTGGCTAAGTATTGTGCGGCTTTGCAAGGCCCCAAAAGGTTGCCGTGCCTTTTGCACCATCTGCTGCCACTGGGTTTCAGTCAGTTGCTGCTGCACTATAGTGCCGGCATGCTGCCAACTGGTTTCATACTGGCCTTGATCAATCAACTGCAGCCAGTTTAAGGCTGTGTTCTTGCCATCCGCGGCGGCAAAACAAAAACTGCTAAACAGCAGGCAGCAGCTGGCAATAAGGTAATGTCTCATAACGGATCAGGCTCCTTTGCTGAAAAGGGCGGGACTGTTTCGCCGCTCGCTTACCATAATAAAAAACTATTTTGTGAAATAAAAGGTTTTTATTTGTGATGTTTTTGGCGGTCTGACTGCACGGCGTGTAGCAAAGCATCCCTATTCTGGCTGAAGTGTTGATCCGAATAGTTGGTCATCCAAAGCAATAATAATGGCTGTAAAAAGTCTTGCCGTGTTTCGATGCTATAATCGCCTCCACTGAGAGCATCAATCAGGTCTGCTGCAATTTGACAGCAGTGCCATAGGCCAGCAGTTCGCTGGAACCGGCCAAAATCGCGCTGGTGCTAAAACGAATACCCACCACGGCATCGGCGCCCAGTTTGCTGGCTTCTTCCACCAGTCGCTGAATGGCTTTGTCCCGCGCTTCGCTCATCATCTCGGTGTAGCCTTTCAGTTCGCCGCCAACAATGCCTTTTAAGCCCGCCATAATATCGCGGCCAACATGCTTGGATTGCACCACATTGCCGGTGACAACACCAAGCACAGTTTGGATCTGATAGCCGGGCAGGGTATCGGTGGTGGTAAATAACATGGCAGGGCTCCTGTAAGCTGGTGAGCCTCCAAGGTAGCGAATCGGTTGTGGAAATGTAAGTGTGATGGCCGTATGAATTTGTAACGAAATATAGTATCAGCCCCGGAACCGGGGCTGATGCCAGGTGCTTACCCCAGCCAGGGCTGGCTGGTTTTGCGGCTTTGCTCAAAATCGCTGATTTGCGGTGCGAACTGCTCGCTGCTGCCGATAAAATCCAGCCCGCTTAACAAGCGCTGCTTGATATCCGGGTCAATCTCAAAGCCGAGCGCCGCATTGTTGCCAAAGCGGATTTCCTGATTTTTTAAATCGATTTGCCACTGCTGCGGCCCTTCGTTGCAGCGGGTGAACAGGCTGTCGATATTGCCTTTGCTCAGCGCAATCAGCAGCATGCCGTTGTTGGCGCAGTTGTTGTAGAAAATATCGGCGAAGCTCTCGGCTATAATCACCTGAAAACCATACTGCTGCAGAGCCCAGGGCGCATGCTCCCGGCTGGAGCCGCAGCCGAAGTTGGCGCGACTTAGCAGGATGGTGGCACCCTGATACTGCGGGAAGTTCAGCACAAAATCCGGGTTTGGGCTGCCATCGGCCAGATAGCGCCAGTCGTAAAACAGCGCCTCGGCAAACCCATCGCGGCTGACCGAGGTTAAAAACTGCTTTGGAATGATCTGATCGGTATCAACGTTGTTTTTATCCAGCGGGCAAACCAGGCCGCTGGCAAATACCGGGTGGATGCTTGGATTCATGCCCAGTCTCCTGTGGTGATGTCTACAAAACGGCCGGCGATGGCAGCGGCGGCGGCCATAGTCGGGCTGACCAGATGGGTACGGCTGCCCCGGCCCTGACGGCCTTCAAAGTTGCGGTTGCTGGTCGAAGCGCAGCGCTGACCGGCTTCAACCCGGTCGTCGTTCATGCCCAGGCACATCGAGCAACCCGGTTCACGCCACTCAAAACCGGCGTCTTTGAAAATGGTGGCCAGGCCTTCGCTTTCGGCCTGACGCTTCACCTGGCCAGAGCCAGGCACAATCAGGGCGCGCACGCCGGCAGCCACCTTTTTATCTTTCACCAGGCTGGCAGCAGCGCGTAAATCTTCAATCCGGCTGTTGGTGCAAGAGCCAATAAAGACCACATCCACCGCTAAGTCGGTCAGCTTCTGGCCAGGCTGCAGCCCCATGTACTCGTAAGCACGGCGGGCGGCATCCTGCTTGCTGCTTTCGCTAAAGGACTCGGCGGCCGGAATGGGCTGATCGACCGCGATCACCTGCTCCGGGCTGGTGCCCCAGCTAACCTGCGGTTTGATTTGGCTGGCATCCAGCGTGACCACCTGATCAAACACAGCATCCGCGTCTGAATACAGGCTTTGCCAGTAGCTGACCGCCGCCTCCCAGTGCTCGGCTTTGGGCGCATGCTCTTTGCCTTGTAAATAGGCGATGGTGGTGTCGTCCGGTGCAATCAAACCGGCTTTGGCGCCCATTTCAATGCTCATATTACACAGCGTCATCCGGCCTTCCATGCTCATGGCACGGATGGCACTGCCGCAAAACTCAGCGACATAGCCATTGCCCCCGGCGGTGCCCAACTGGCCAATCACCGCCAGGATCACGTCTTTTGGCGTCACATGCGCCGACAGGCTGCCGTTAATTTCAATCTTCAGCGTTTTAGCGCGCTGCTGTGGCAGGGTTTGGGTGGCCAGCACATGCTCGACTTCGGAGGTACCGATGCCAAAGGCCAGGGCACCAAAAGCGCCATGGGTTGAGGTGTGCGAGTCGCCGCAAACAATGATCATGCCAGGCTGGGTTAAGCCCAGCTCCGGGCCAATCACATGCACAATGCCCTGATCCGGGTGGGTTAAATCCAGCAGTGGAATGCGGTGCTCATCGCAGTTCTCTGCCAGGGCCTCCAGTTGCTTGCGCGAGGTTTCGTCAGCGGCGTCCATACTGCGGCGCTGGGTCGACACATTGTGATCCATGGTGGCAAAGGTCAGATCCGGCCGGCGCACCGGCCGCCCGGCCTGCTTTAAACCGGCAAAGGCCTGTGGCGAGGTCACTTCGTGGATCAGGTGGCGGTCGACGTACAGCAGATCGGTGCTGGCATTTAACTGACCGACAACATGGCTCTGGTAAATTTTCTGGTATAAGGTCTGGCCCATGCTCAGGCTCCTGCAATGGCGTTGGCGATGGCACTGCCGACATCGGCGGTGCCATAGGACGAATCGGGTTGAATATCGCGGGTGACAATGCCCTGTTGCAGGCACTGCTGCACCGCCTGCTCAATGGCTTTGGCGGCCTCTTCCAGCCCAAAGCTGTAACGCAGCATCAGGGCGGCACTTAAAATTTGGGCGATGGGGTTGGCAATGCCCTGGCCTGCGATATCTGGCGCGCTGCCACCGGCCGGCTCGTACAGGCCAAAGCCACTGCCATTCAGACTGGCCGAAGGCAATAAGCCCATCGAGCCGGCAATGGCGGCCAGCTCATCGGATAAAATATCGCCAAACAGGTTGTCGCACAGCAGCACATCAAATTGCTGTGGGCTACGGATCAGCTGCATGGCGGCATTGTCGATGTACATATGCTCCAGCGCAACATCCGGGAAATCTTTCGCCACTTCGGTCACCACTTCGCGCCACAAAATACTGGTTTGCAGCACATTGGCTTTGTCGATGGAGGTCACTTTGTGACTGCGTTTTTGCGCCGCTTCAAAAGCCACCCGGGCAATGCGGCTGATTTCGGCTGTGCTGTAGGTCTGGGTATCGAAGGCGCTGTTCTCGCCGCGGCCTTTTTCACCAAAGTAAATGCCCCCGGTCAGCTCGCGCACGCACAGCACATCCATGCCCTGACTGCTGACCCGTGGGTGCAGCGGCGACAAGTCGGCAAAGGCCGGGTAAATCTGGCCGGGGCGCAGATTGCAGAATAAATCGAAGGTTTTACGCAGCGGCAGCAAAGAGCCACGCTCGGGCTGCTGATCCGGTGCCAGCCCGGTCCACTTCGGGCCACCGACCGAGCCAAACAAAATGGCATCGCTTTGCTGGCAGATGGATAAGGTCTGCGGCGGCAGCGGCTGACCAACGGCATCAATGGCAGCGCCGCCAACCAGCGCCTCGGTGCGCTCAAAAGTCAGGCCAAAACGCGCTTCCACCGCATTCAGTACCTTGTGGGCTTCGGCCATTACTTCCGGGCCGATGCCATCGCCTGCCAGGACGGCAACCTTAAAACGTGTCTGACTCATTCTGTTTCTGCTCCTGCGGTTCGTTGACGCGCTTGCTTGCAGGCATCGACCTGCTGGGCGCGTTGGATCATATTCAACACATGGACATAGGCCAGCACCGAGGCGCGGACAATGTCGGTGGCAAGGCCGGCACCGTGGAAACGGCGGCCTTCAAACTCGGCAATAATATCGACCTGGCCCAGCGCATCTTCGCCGCTGCCTTTGGCGGATAAGTTAAAATCCACCATCCGGATGGGCAGTTTGCTGATGCGCTGAATGGCCAAAAATGCGGCTTCGACCGGGCCATTGCCGGTGGCGGCTTCGGTCAGCAGGTCGTCGCCGCAGCGCAGACCGACGGTTGCGCTGGCCACATGGCCGGTATGGGTGGAAGAGCTTAAAAACTCCAACCGGTAAAACTCGTCTTGCTCCTGCAGGTTTTGGAAAAACACCAGGGCTTCCAGGTCGTAATCAAACACCCGGCCTTTCTGATCGGCCAGTGCCAGAAAGCTCTGGTACAGCTCATCCAGGTTGTAGTCGTCTTTGCTGTAGCCCAGATCGCTTAACCGGTGCTGGATCACATGGCGGCCGGAGCGCGAGGTCAGGTTCAGTTCGTTCTGGCGAATGCCGACTTGCTCCGGGGCCATAATTTCGTAGGTATTCTGTGCTTTTAACACGCCGTCCTGATGAATGCCGGATGAGTGGGCAAAGGCATTTTCGCCGACCACCGCTTTGTTCGGCTGAATCGGCATATTGCAGATCTGGCTGACCAGATGCGAGCTGCGGTAAATCTCGGTGGTTTTAATGTCAGTGTACAGCGGCGCAAACACATCCTGGCGGGTTCGTACAATCATCGCCACTTCTTCCAGCGAGCAGTTGCCGGCGCGCTCGCCAATGCCATTGACGGTACACTCAATCTGACGGGCTCCGGCCTGCACCGCGCTGATGCTGTTGGCCACGGCCAGCCCTAAATCGTTGTGGCAATGCACGCTCAAACGGGCTTTGTCGATGTTCGGCACCTTGTTTTTCAGTGCATGAATAATGGCGGCAAACTCGGTCGGGATGGTGTAGCCCACGGTGTCCGGGATATTGATGGTGGTGGCGCCGGCGGCAATGGCCCGTTCAATGATGTAACACAGATCGTCTATCGGGGTGCGGCCGGCATCTTCGCAGGAGAACTCGATATCGTCGGTGTAACGGCTGGCCTGACGGATGGCCGCCACCGCTTGCTCGGTCGCCTGCTGCAGAGTCTTGCGCAGCTTGTACTCCAGGTGCAGCGGCGAGGTGGCGATAAAGGTATGGATCCGCTTACGCTCGGCGTCTTTTAACGCTTCGCCGCAAGCTTCAATATCGCCGGCTACCGCGCGGGCCAGGCCGCAGATCACCGGGCCTTTGACTTCGCGGGCAATGCGCTGCACCGAATCAAAATCACCGGGGGACGACACCGGGAAGCCGACCTCCATCACATCGACATTCAGCCGGGCGATGGCATGGGCCAGTTGGATCTTTTGCTTCTGGCTTAAACTGGCCCGTAGCGCCTGTTCGCCGTCTCGCAGGGTGGTGTCGAAGATCCAGATTTTATTGTCCGCACTCATGCTGCTTTTCCTTTCATCGTACTTGTCAGTGGTAGGCCCCGGCTGGGATGGCGCTGCCTAAAAGCAAAAAACCCCGGCCTTAGGCACGGGGTTTTTTCAGAATTTGGCTGCGTTACTTGCGCACAGCACCAACTGCCCCGTGTGGTATACGACGGAGGAGGAGGTTGAAAATAATGCTGTTGTGGCAAGCATTCAGTGGCATTGTGGTTCGCCTTATTTTTGTACTGGCTCTATTAGTACCACCATTTTTTTTAGGTTGCAACAGTATAGATGGCTAAACGTCGATCTTTTTCAGTGGTCGGCGCAGAACGTGAGAAATGGCCAAACCCCGGTTGTTCACGGCTTCACAGCCGGTGTCGCAAAAAAAAGACAGTATAACCACTTGTTTTTAAATGATTTTGTTTTTATATCGCTTTTGCTGTCGCCAATCAGAGACACTTTCGCGGTCTTCTTTCACTGGTTTTGATCTAAGTGCTTGATAATGAAAATATAATAAACTTGGCACAACAGTTGTATTAGTCACCTCAGAACGCGCTGGAATTTATCACGAACTTTGTATCATGGCGCCTGAGGAGACTACGATGGACCCTGTAATTGCTGCACTGGTCACTTTTTTGATTCTGAATCTGATGCTGGTTACCGCCATGCTGCGTCGTATCGACCTGAACAATGAAAGCGTTATTGCCTGGGAACGTGAGCAGGTACTGACAGATGCTGCTGCAACAGCCCTGTCGTCAGAGGTTGAGCCTGTTACGGGCAATTGATTCCCCTTGATGGTCTGTGGCCTGGTCACCCGGTTCATTCCGGTTACTTGGGTCACTCCGGTTCGCTGGGTCACAGACTGTCGTTTCTGCTCTAAACACGGTATGCTTGCATTAAATCGGACGACCGTATCCAATCGATGAAACTTCAACTGCTGCAAACCGCTTCCCTGCGACAACTGGTGTTGTCCAGCTTTGTGCTGGCGCTGATCCCGGTGGCGGTGTTGATGTGGCAAAGTCACCGTGCTTTAACCGGCATCAGCCAGCAGGCGGTGGAGCAGGCCAGCAACTCGGCTGCCAGCGTGCGGCGGATGGAGCAAATGCAAAACCAGGTGGTGGATATCGAGCGTGCCATTCGCCAGTTTGCCGTGCTAAAAACCGAAGCATTGGCCCGGCTGGCGCAAAACCATCTGGCCAGCTACCAGCAACTGTTGCCTCAGGTTTGTGAGTCTTTAACCGAAAGCACCTTATGCCAGCAACAAGAACTCACCCTGCAGCAGCTCAACCAATCCTTTACCCAGCAAAGTGCCGACCAGCTCGAACCCTTATTGCAGCAGCTGCGACAGCAGCAGGGCCGTTTGTCGCAGCAGATCTGGCAACAACTGGAGCTGCAACTGGCAGCGCAGCAGCGCGATGTCGCCTCAGCCCAGCAGCAACTGACCTGGCAAACCATTCTGTTGGTGTTTTTAACCCTGCTGTTGGTGATCTGGGGTTCGCGCCGTATTACCAGCCCGGTCACTATGCTGGAGCGGATGATCCGCGCCATTGGCCGGCAGCAGCCGTTTCCGGAAGCCAGAGTGCAGGGCCCGAAAGAGCTGACCGAGCTGGGCGAGCAGCTGCGGGTACTGGCTGGTCGCTTGCAGCAACTGGAGTCCTTGCGGCTGATTTTACTGCGCCATGCCTCGCATGAACTGAAAACGCCGTTATCCAGTATCCGGGAAGGCTGCTCCTTACTGACTGAGGAGTTGGTCGGGCCTTTAACGCCCCAGCAGCAGGAAGTGGTGGCCTTGCTGAACGGCAGTGCCGACCGGCTCAGCCAACTGACCGAGCAGTTGCTGGATTACAACCGCTTACTGCAACAAGCCAAACCTGAGTTAAAATGGCATCCGGCCCGTGCCATGATAGAAGCCTGTGTGCAGGATCATACCCTGGCGCTGCAGCAACGCGGCCAGGCCATTCGGCTTAATTGCCAGGTTGAACAGCTGTACACCGATGGCATGTTGTTCCGGCGTATTTTGGATAATCTGATCAACAATGCCCAAGCCTATGGTGCTGAGAACAGCGAAGTACGGATTGAATTGCAGCAGCATGAGCAGCAGTGGTGGCTGGATGTCGCCAACAAAGGCCACAGCATAGCGCCCGAGCAGCGCGAACGTTTGTTTGAGCCTTTCCAGCGCGGCCAAAGCCCGCGCCACGATCAGGTGCAGGGCTCCGGTCTTGGCCTGTCCATTGTCGCAGATTGCGCCCGCTTGCTGGGTGGAAAAGCCGACATTGTCGATTCACCTCAGGCGGATTTTTGTGTCCGTATCCGCCTGCCTTTGCCCGAGGAATTGGTATGAAAGTGATCTTGGTTGGTCTGGTGCTACTCAGCCTGGTGGGGTGCCAGTTGCTTGGTTCGCAGCAGGCTGCACCCGAACCTGAGGTTGTGGCCGAGCAGGTAGAGCTAGAACCCGAGCCGGAGCCGACTGCGGAGCCACAGCGACAACTGAGCCTTGCCGACGATAGCGACAGCCTGCTGGCCTGGTTGCAGTTTCGCCAGCAGGTGCTCAGCAGCAGCTCGCTGCAACGGGAGCAGTGGGAGTTGGAGGAGCAGCCTGAACTGGCCGCCATCCAGACCAGCCTGATGCAGCTGCACCCGGAGAACAACTACTTAACCCGTTTTCGGGCCCAGATGCAGCTGGCCGAGCACCTGATGCTGGCGGCGCCGGATCTGGCTGCTTTGTTTGGCTGGGATCTGGCCTTTAACCAAAAGCTGCTGGAGGCCGAGTCTGCCATCAGCGCGCTGTCGCGCACCCTGGCCGATGTGCAGCATGAACACGAACAGCTGCGGGCCCGCAATCTGGAGCTGGAGCAACAAATCGAAGCCCTGACCCAGATTGAAGCCCGATTGAATCAGCCGGATAACGGAGTGAACAATGAGCAACCCTGAGGGCCGCGTCTTATTGGTGGATGATGATCCCAGTTTGCTGCGTTTGCTGACGCTGCGACTGGAAGGCGAAGGCTTTGTGGTGCTGACTGCCGATTGCGCCGAGGCGGCGCTGGAGGTGTTGGCCAAACAGGATGTCGAGGTGGTGCTGAGCGATCTGCGGATGCCGGGGCTGGATGGCATGGCCTTGTTCGATGAAATCGCCCGCCGCAATCCCGGCTTGCCGGTGATTTTAATGACGGCCCATGGCTCGATCCCCGAAGCGGTAGCCGCTACCCAGCGCGGTGTGTTTGGTTTTTTAACCAAGCCGCTCGATCACAGCGAGCTGCGCGATATTCTGCAGCAGGCGCTGCACCAAAGCGTGCCGGAGCAGTCGGATTGGCGCGCGGCCATTATCAGCCGCTCCGAGCAGATGGAAACCGTGTTGCAGCAAGCGCAGCGGGTGGCGCAGCGCGATGTAAGTGTGCTGATCACCGGCGCCAGTGGTACCGGCAAGGAGCTGCTGGCGCGGGCCATTCACTGTGCCAGCCCACGGGCAGAAAAACCCTTTGTGGCGATTAACTGCGGCGCTTTGCCCGAGCACCTGCTGGAGTCTGAGCTGTTTGGTCACACCAAAGGCGCCTTTACCGGCGCGGTCAATGAGCACAATGGCCTGTTCCGTGAAGCCGATGGCGGCACCTTGTTTCTGGATGAAATCGGCGATATGCCATTGCCGCTGCAGGTCAAATTATTGCGCGCCTTGCAGGAGCGGCAAATCCGGCCGGTTGGCAGCAGCAAAACCATCCCGATCAATGTGCGGGTATTGTCGGCCACCCATCAGGATTTGCAGCAGGCGATGGGCGAGGGCAGCTTCCGCGAAGATTTGTACTACCGGTTGAATGTGGTCAATTTGCAGTTGCCACCACTGGAACAGCGGCCGGAAGATATTCCATTGCTGGCGCGCCATGCGCTGCAGCAAAGTGCCGAGCGCCATCAGGTGAAGGCCACCCGCTTTACCGACGATGCGATGCAGCTGCTCACCACCGCCAAATGGCCGGGCAATGTTCGCCAACTGGTTAATGTGGTGGAGCAGTGTGTGGCTTTAACCCATGGCCCGGTGATCAGTGCCAGTCTGGTCGAGCAGGCCTTAGCGCAGGACAGCAGCTACTGGCCCACTTTAACCGAAGCGCGCGATCAGTTTGAGCGCCAGTACCTGGTGCGGGTGCTGCAAATGACCGACGGCCATGTCACCCGGGCGGCCGAGCTCGCCGGGCGTAACCGCACCGATTTTTACAAGCTGCTGAAAAAACACGATCTGAGCGCCCAGCAGGTAACGGAAGACAAAGAAGCCAGCGAGTAAAGCGCCCCGGCCAGTCCAGGCTGGGTTAAAACCCAGCGCTGGGCCATGGTATACTGCGGGCAGTAACTGCTTTTAAGGAAACCCCATGACTGCCATCACCCCGCCGGAGGTTGAAACCCCGGAACTGATCAAAGCCAAAATCACCAGCGAAACCGCCCGCATCAACTGGCTGGAATTGCAAAAATTCTACGCCGCCGGTTCGGTGGTAGCGGTGGATCTCAGCCTGGATTTGGTGGACGTAGCCTATGCCTTTAGTCAGGATCACAGCCAGCAGGTGCAAAGCTGGCTAACGCAGGGGCAAGTGAAGCGGGTCGAGGAAGCACAAGCCAAACAGTGGTTTGATGCCAAGCAAGAGCTGTGGGCCGTGGTGATCGCGCCCTGGGTACTGGTGCAGGACAAACCCACCGCCAGCCAGCTGAACTAGCTGGCTCAGTGCTTTATCTGGTGCTTAGTTCGTATTGAAAGCTTGCCAGTCCACTGGCTGCATTGGGAGATCTGCCTTAGGTGGGGCCTTCCCAGTTCGGTACTTCTCGCTTCATAAACTCGTCAAAAAGTGGCACTGTGAATGCGGTGTCGCCGTGCGATGGACTCCAAATCATCCCTTTTTTGATCAGCCCACTACGGAGCGGCCCTAAACTTTCCACCTTCTTCTTTAAAAGCTTTGCAATTTCACCTGAGCGATGTGGCCCGGGGCCAAGCTCAGCCATCGCCCGCAGGTAGTCCTGTTCTTTTGGGGTGAGGCGATCAAATCGTACCCTGAAAAAACTGCTATCCAATGCCTTGGTTACCTCTGCGGTCGCTATTTCGACATCGTGTTCGTTAATGGGTGATTTTTCAGCGACTCGCCAGGTATGTTTTCCCCACTCTTGGAGAAAATATGGGTAGCCACCGGTCGCCTCTACGATCATGGTTAGCGGTTGCTCCTGGATCTCTTCGCCTTCATCCTGAATGGGCTGTCTAATGGCAGCCTTGGCAGCCGGGCTACGAAGCGGCCCAACCGTCGGATAGTCGAATAAGCGTTCAGCGTACGATTTCGCATCCCCTGCCAGTCCGGCAACCTGGGGCAGTCCGGCACCAAATAGGACTATGGGTAAACCGCCCTGACTTATGGCGTGCAACGCGACGATTAAAGCACGAAGATCCTCCTCGCCAAGGTATTGAACTTCATCTACCAGTATTGCTACGCTGGTTTGTGCTGCACGAGCAGCTTTGCCAACGGTCGTTAGCAATCCTGGCAAGTCAATTTCGAGATTTCCGCTGTCTGCTACATGAGGGTCGGCAACCTCCAGATTAATTTCACCGATTGAAACTTTGAAGACACTTGCAAATCCCTGTAAAGCCCCAAGTGCCTGGCTTGCCAGCTCTTTGGCCTTTTCCAGCTTGCTCAACCGAATCAGCACACCCTTCAAAGCTGGCGCGAGATACTGAGCCAAACGTTGCCCTTCCGGTGCTTCGAGTTTTACCAGACTGTAGCCAATCTCTTCAGCCCGTTCCCCGATTTTATTAAGCAGTACAGTCTTGCCAACGCCGCGAAGCCCAAGAAGCATCAAGCTTTTTTCGGGACGACCCTTTCGAATACGATGTAAGGTAATTTCCGCCGCTGACAGAATGTCATCACGGCCCACCAGGGCGGGAGGAGGGGTTCCTGCACCGGGTGCGAACGGATTTCTTATTGGGTCCATCGCAGCTACGACCTCATTTTGAGTAGACTTACACTAAATTACCAATCTATCAGTTGGTGATGCGGCTATGATTATAGGGAAATTACTATAACTTATCAATCTATAGCAAACTATTGCCTGCTTTGGGCTGGCCACTACAGTGGCAAGTAAGTCGCTAGCTGAAGCGAAACAGCTACCACACCTGCTGCTTTAGGGGAGGGCGCTGTGCGCTTTACCGACCAACCAGCTTCGGCTACAGTGTTTAAAACACCAGCCGGAGCTTTTATGGGCGCAGACTACAAAACCGTTGCCAGTTCCAAAGTCACCTTATCGCAGCTGATGCTGCCATCGCATTCCAATTTCAGCGGTAAAATCCACGGCGGTTACCTGTTGTCCTTAATGGATCAGGTGGCGTTTGCCTGCGGCTCCAAGTTCAGCGGCCGCTATTGCGTCACCGCTTCGGTCGATCGGGTGGATTTCCTCAACCCGATCGAAGTCGGCGAGCTGGTCACCTTAAAAGCCTCGGTCAACTTTGTTGGCAGCAGCTCCATGGTGATCGGCATCCGGGTAGATGCGCAAAACATCCAGACCGATGCGGTGAAGCACTGCAATTCCTCTTACTTCACCATGATCGCCAAAGACGAGCAGGGCCAAAGCGTGCCGGTACCCCGGCTTATTTTAACCAGCGAACTGGAAGTGATGCGCTACCTGCAAAGCGCCGAGCGCATCCGCCAACGCAAAGCCCGCCAGGCGATGACACTACCCTGCGGCGGCGCCCTGCAGGCGGCACTGACTGAAATCCGCCAGCATTTTGATGCGAAAATTGAGTTGGCTGATTCTGAGCTTAGTTAGGGCTGAAAGGGGTTAGATGGGCGCATCGG